>CAMNAH010000156.1 GCA_946530775.1 uncultured Coriobacteriales bacterium | reverse complement strand
CCGTACTCCTGGCCGAAGAGGCGGTGCTCGAAGGTCTCGCGGTCGATGCGCGGGGTGGTGAGGTCGAAGCCCGCCTGCTTCTGGAAGAGCATCACGTAGTCGCTGCCGCCGAAGAGGAAGTAGCCCAGCATGTCGCCCTTCTCCACGCGGGCTCCCTCGACGACCTCGGGCTCGAAGTTCACCGAGGAGACCTGCGACATGCCGATGGGAAGCAGCGCCACGAGGCCGTAGTTGTCGGTCTCCACCACCACGAGGCCGCGCGTCTCGAGCGACTGCCAGGCGGTGTCGGTCTGGATGAGGCGGTACTTGTGCTCAGCGGGATCCCAGATGGTGAATCCGCCCGCGGCCACGTCGCCGGGGATCTTGCAGACCTCGCGGATGATACCGCCCACGGGGAAGTGGTAGCGGTGGTAGTCGTGCACGTCGAGGAAGGTGTGCGAGAGGCGGCCGCCTGCGAATGCGCCCTTGAAGCGGCTCGGTCCGAGCAGCGAGTCGACGCTGCGGAGCGATCCCGACTTGATGATGACGGGGTTGTCGCTGATGACCAGCGAGTTCTCGTCGATGTTCCAGACGTTTTGCGGCGTGGAGTCGGCCGGGCAGATCACGACGCGGTCGTTCTCGGGGCGCGCGATGGGGCGCACCTCGGGCGATGCGAGGTAGCGTGAGAAGAACTCGTTGAAGGTGTGCCAGTTGGAGGGGTCCTCGTAGGTGCCGTCCATGAGGTGGTACTCGGGGTCGGCCTGCGCGCGGGCGAGGTACTCGTCGTTCCAGGACGCCGGCGTGTCGAGGAACATGCCGTAGGCGCGCGTGAACTCGATCATCCACGAGCGGATGGGCTCGGTGTACTGCAGCGAGTTGAAGTAGGGGTGCGTGCCATCGAGCTCGGGCAGCGGCTGGTCGAGGATGAAATAGAAGTAGCAGAGGCTCTGGTCGATCTGATCGTAGAGCGAGGAGTACACGGTCTCCGCCCACGGTGCGATGTTCCAGGGAAGCGCCGTTGCCGCATGGTCGAGATAGGTGTAGAAGCCCTCGATCGTCTGGACGGGATTGGTAACCGGGTCGGGATTGGCCTGCTTGGCAAGGGCGATCGAATGCTCGAGCATCCCGAGCAGCGCGGGATCGGCATCGAGCAGGGCGATGAGCTTCTCGGTCATGGGTGCGTGCGGCATGGAACGGTTCCTCCAGGCGTATACGATTGAAATCCTAATAACGCGAAATACTATGGAAACATTATTCACCTGAGATGTCAATTTATTCATTCACATGCCGCTGGCGGGAGAGCGGTTGCTGGGAGCGGCGGAGGGGCATAATCAAACCAGGGTGCCCAAACGAGAAGGAACCGCAGCATGTATACGCCCGAGGAGATCTACGGAGAAGAACGCAAGCCGAGCCACGTCTGGCGTGTGCTGGCGATTGTGCTCGGGCTGCTCGTGGTTGCAGGCATCGGCCTGGGCGGCTGGTGGTTCTGGCTCCACCGCGACGTGCGCGTGGTTATAAACGGCCATCCGATCGACATCACGTTCCGCTCAACGTTCGCCGAGGTCTGCGATGCTGCGGGCGTGGTGCCCGAGGCGGGCGATCTCTACTCGATCAACGGTCATCTCATCCAAGAGGGTGGGGGCGAGCCCTTCACGGTGCTGCTCGATGGGACGGCGCTCACGCCGGCCGAGCAGGATGCGCTGCGCGTCGAGGGCTACGAGAACATCTCGGTGCGCAACGGCGGAGACGTGACCGAGGACTCTGAGGTGGTCGAGCGCGTTGCCCTGCCGCGGCTTGTGCCTGCCGGGAGCCTGCGCGCCGTCACGTTCGTGAGCCAATGGGGGAGAAGCGGCATGGCGCGCGTGCGCGTGGGCGCGGTATCCGGCGAGGAGATCGTCGAGGAGATCCTGCAGGAGCCGCAGGATTGCGTGCTCGACTCGGTGAACCCCGTGCCGGCGGACGGCCGCAAGCTCGTGTGCCTCACCTTCGATGACGGACCCAGCGAATACACGGCCGACATCCTCGCCGTCCTGCGCGAGAAGGGCGCGCGTGCCACGTTCTTCACACTGGGGACGAGCGTGAAGAACTGGCCCGAGACCACGCAGGCCATCCGCGATGCGGGCTGCGAGGTCATGAGCCATACCTACAGCCACCAGAACCACTATGTAACCTCATCGGAGGAGACCTACGAGGAGACGGTTGCCGCCTTCAACGTGCTGCGCGACTACGCCGGCGTCGAGACCACGGTGATCCGTCCGCCCTACGGCAACTGGAACGAGCACTGCTGGATCAGCTCGCACGGCACGATGAGCGCCTCGGTGATCTGGAACGTCGACAGCCTCGATTGGGAGCTGCCGGGCGCCGATGCCATTGTGGCGAACTGCACGACGAGCATCGAGAACGGCGACATCATCCTTCTGCATGACGGCGGGGGAGACCGCAGCCAGGATGTGGAGGCGCTGCCGCGCATCATCGATGAGCTGCGCAAACAGGGCTTCGAGCTGGTCACGCTCTCCGAGCTCATGGACTCCGACTACCGCATTCCCGACGAGGTGGCACGCCAGTACGCGCCCATGCCCGAAGGCTGCTCCTGGCCCGAGGAGATCGCGGAGTAGCGCGTGGCTTTGCGATGCTGATCCGGCTAGCTGCGACGAGTGCGGATGCCTAGTGCGGAACGCCGAGGCCGGAGACCAGCTTCTCCACCACCATGACGCGTCCGCCCGGTCCCACAAGACGCGCCAGCTCGTCGAAGCTGCGAACCCCGCACTTGCCATACACGCTGTTCAGGTGCCGTTTCACGGTGTTCTCCGAGATGAACAGCTCTTCTGCGAGGTCGCGCCGCGCCACGCCCAGCCCCACTTTCGCCACGAGCTCCTCCTCGCGCGGGGTGAGATGGTAGCGCGCGGCAAGCTCGCTGCTTTCTGCGGAGAAATCGCCGCTTTGCAAGCCCATGGGGAACAGGTTCGCGAAGCATGTGCACAAATGCTCGTTCACCACGCCCAGCACGGCCATGTCCAGATCGGTGAAATCCCCCTCGTCCAGCGAGCGGTAGATCGCAACGTTGCCATAGGCGATGCCGTTCTGCGCGATGTTGAGGCCGGCTCCGAAGTGCGCGCCAACCGGCTCCAGCCATTCGCGCATGAACTTCGAGCCCGAAAAGAACGGCTCGGATATGATGTCCGACTGCCTGAACTCGCGCCGCTCCGCCTCGGCCGAATACCAGAGGATGAAGTCGTAATAGATGTACTTGTCGCGGTAGAGCGCGAGGTGCTCCTCGGGCATGTCGTTGCTGCGGTATTCGAAGAACTCCACCTTCTCGCCCTGCCCACCGATGAGGCAGGT
>CAMNAH010000155.1 GCA_946530775.1 uncultured Coriobacteriales bacterium | reverse complement strand
GGCTCGACCTTCAAGCGCCCCGAGGGCTACTTCGCGGGCAAGCTCATCTCCGATGCCGGCCTCAAGGGCTTCCAGCTGGGCGGGGCTGCCGTCTCATCCAAGCATGCGGGATTCGTGGTCAACATGGGCGGCGCCACCTGCGCCGACGTGCAGGCGCTCATCGCGCACGTGCAGGATACGGTGGAGGATCAATTTGGCGTGCGCCTCGAGCCCGAGGTGCGCTACCTCGGCTAGGCGGTCAGGTCGTCGCTTTCGAGCAGGTCGCGGACCTTCTGCTGCCACTCCTCAGCCTTCTTGGGCTCCTTCTTGTTGGCGTATTGCGTCGAGATCATGAGCGCCAAGCTGATCTTGGTGGGCGTGTCGGCGTCCTTGAAGTCCGCCTCCATCTGGTCGAGATAGGCATACGACTTGTTGCCGAAGATCTCCCAGGTCCTCTCGTAGCTCGCCACACGCGCCTCGTTGCGCCCCGTGTCCTTCATCTCGTCGAGAACCGCCTTGGCGTCCTTGAAGCGCTCCTGCTTCATATAGAACTGGAAGGCCACGGAAAGCAGGTCATCGCGCTGTCGGGCGGTCGATCTCATCGCGAGCAGCAGATCGAGTGAACGGCTCGCACTCTCGGTATCCTCCTGCGCGAGATAGGCGTTCAGGCGCAGGTACTCGCGGTTGTAGACGGGGATGAAGAAGCGCGCGAGAGGGTCGTCGACCGTATCGAGGAACTCGTCGTAATGCTTGCTCGCGAAGAGCTCCTGCAAGCGGTTGGTGACCACGGTGCGTGCGCCTTGCACCACAATAAGAAAGACGATCGCGACGCCGATCAGGATGAAGCTCATGAGCGGCAGGGTGACGCCAAAGAGGGTTACGGGTTGAAACACGGCTCCTCCAAATCACAGTCCGGGCGCCTCGATGCGCCACATCATGATAGCGCATCCACGCAGCTCAGCGCTTTGTCCACGTGATGGTGTAGTCCATGACATCGGTATTGCAGAGCAGCTCCGAGAAGACCATCGGCTGCCCATTCGTATCGTAGGTGCGGCTCGAGACCATCAGCAGCGGCCTGCGCGATCCCAGCTTCAGCGCACCCGCCTCTATCACCGTGGGCATCTGCGGGCTGAGCGTCTGCGTCGAATACGCGGGTCTGAATCCGCAATCGAGCTTGAGCAGCTCGATCAGGGGCGTATTCTGCAGTTTCTCGAGGTTTACCTTCGGCGCGAATGCGGCAGGCATGATGATGCGCTCCAAGCCGAACGGCGTGCCATCGACGGCATGCAGGCAGTTCACCTCAAAGACGGGCTCGCCGATCTCGACGCCGAGAAACGGGGCGGCATCGTCGGGAGCGCCGATCACGCCCTGCGAGAGCAGCGATGTCGTGAGGCGTTTTCCCATGATCTGGGCGTGTGCGAACAGGTTGTTATCGGTGAGGCGGTTTTCATCGGCTTCTTGGTCTGCGATGACGTAATGGCCCTTCTTGCCGCGATGCTCGGTGAAGCCGCGCGCGCAGAGCTCCTCGAGCGCACGACGCACCGTCACACGGCTCACCCCGTAGCGCTCCATGAGCTCCTTCTCGGTGGGAAGGCGCTCGCCCGGGGCGATCTGCCCGCCCTCGATCTTGGAGCGCAGATCCACGAGGATCTGGTAATAGCGCGGCCGGGTTGCGGAGTTTCTCGCCATGGTCCGTCCAATCGGGCCCTCTGTGGTTGAGACGATGCAATTGTAATCGCACAAGCGCGCGTGTTGGGTAGAATAGCGCTGAAGCGCAACCGAGCAGCGGTCGAGGAGAAGGATGCCCCGCACGCCGAAGCACATCGAGGTCTTCAATGCCATAAAGGACGCTATCCTGAGCGGCAGGCTTGAGCATGGCGAGCGCCTCTACAACGAAAGCTGGCTGTGCGATACCCTCCATGTGAGCCGCGCCACCTTGCGCCGTGCCTTCGCAGAGCTCGTCGAGGCGGGCTATCTCGAGCATCGCATCAACAAGGGCTTCTATGTCGCCCACAGCGTTCCCTTTACGGGAGCCGATCCGCTGCTCGCCGTTTCAGAGCATGTCGAGGCCACGGGTGGGACTCCGTCGTCGCAGATCCACTATTTCTCGCGTCGCGAGGCGGGGGAGCGCTATGCGGGTATTTTCGGAATAGCGCCGGATGACTACGTGATCGAGATCCACAGGCAGCTGCTCGTCAACGACGAGGCCTTTTGCGTGAATCATCTCTTCCTCGCCGAATGGGCGTTTCCCGATTTCAACCCCTGGGCGCTGACCGACGGCCTGCTGCGCGAGGTGCTCGGGCGCTATGGCATCGAAGTGGTGCAGTCGGTGCAGCATGCCGAGGCGGTGCTGGCCACGAAGGACGTTTCGAGCCTTTTGGACATTCCGATCAGAACACCCCTTTTGCATACGACGATCACTGAATCGACGTTCGGAAACAAGCCCGTGGAATATCAGGAGAATTGGGTGTATGTCGAGCGCATGCCGTACTGGCTGCGCATTGACTGGACAGGTGCCGCCAACAGGGAATTGTAGGTACGGCGTAGCATACGATTACGCCAAAATGAGCCGCGCTCGCCCACTTGGATGCCTATGCCGCATCGCAGCTTGATAGCATCAAAGTATCAACTGTTGGCCTCTTACGGGAAGGATCGCCATGGCCACCATGAACCGCCGCAATTTCCTCGGGACCGCCGCTCTGCTCGCGGGGCTCGGCCTCGCTGGATGCAACCAGAACGCAGTGCCGGAACCCGAGCCGGAGCCCGAACCCGAGCCCGAACCCGAACCGGAGCCCGAACCCGAGCCCGAGGCGCCGACGCCGCTCTCGCATGACGATGCCGTCGCGCGCATGAACGAGATCATCTCCGATCCCGAGCACCCGCTTGCCGCGGCCTGCCTGGGCGTCATCAAGGACGGCGAGATCTACTTCGCCGAGGGCGTGGGCACCGCGCACTTCGGCGGAGGCGAGAGCCACATGGGAGACGTTCCCTGCGACGCCGACACCAAGTACCGCATCGCCTCGATCTCCAAGCTCTCAACCGCTACCGCCGCTTGGCAGCTCATCGAGCAGGGCAAGCTCGATCCCGAGGCCGATGTGAGCGAGTACCTGGGCTTCGACCTGCGCAATCCCAACTTCCCCGATACGCCCATCACGCTCAAGATGCTCATGAGCCACACCTCGTCCATCCGCGAGGGCGGCGACAACTCGGGCATGTACAACATCCCGTACCCGCACCCCATCAGCGAGTTCTTCACCCCCGGCGCGGAGTGCTACTGCGAGGGCTGCTGGGCACCCGCCGAGGAGGCCCCCGGCGAGTTCTTCTCGTACTGCAACATGAACTACTGCC
>CAMNAH010000154.1 GCA_946530775.1 uncultured Coriobacteriales bacterium | reverse complement strand
TCCTTCGCTACGTCGAGGAGAACTGGGACAACCTGTAGGGTTTCCTCATAAGCAGCACACGCGGGGCCGTCGCAAGCGGCCCCGTTTTTTATGGGGATGCAGCGGCTTACTCCGCCTCGAGGAACGCGCCGGTCTGGCGATCCCAAAGCGTCTCGTAGACGCCGCCCGCCTGGGCGAGCTCGGCATGGGTGCCGTCCTCCACGATGACGCCGTCCTCGATCACCACGATGCGGTCGAGCGAGGCCACGGTCGAGAGACGGTGCGCCACCACGATTGCGGTGCGGCCGGCCATGAGGTTCTGGAGCGCGCCTTGCACGGCGGCCTCCGATTCGGAATCGAGCGCGGAGGTCGCCTCATCGAGCACGAGGATCGGGCAGTCGGCGAGGATGGCGCGGGCGATGGCCACGCGCTGGCGCTGGCCGCCCGAGAGCTTGACGCCGCGCTCCCCCACCATGGTCTCCATGCCGCGCGGGAGCTTATCGATGAACTCGAGGGCGTTGGCCTGGCGCGCGGCCTCGCGAATCTCGTCGTCGGTGGCATCCGGGCGCCCGTAGGCGATGTTCTCGCGGATAGAACGATGGAAGAGCAGCGCCTCCTGCGGCACATAGGCGATCTGGCGGCGGAGCGACTGCTGGGTGCAAAGGCTGATGTCCTGGCCGTCCACGAGCACACGGCCTTCCTGCACATCGGCAAGGCGCAGCAAGAGCTTGGTGAGCGTGGTCTTGCCCGACCCTGAACGTCCCACAAGACCAAGGCGTTGACCTGCGGGAACGTGCAGGTCAAGCCCCTGAAACACATAGTCGCCCTCAGCGGCATCGAGGTAGCGGAACGAGAGGTTCTCGAAATCGATGGAGCCATCGCGCACCTCGAGCGGCTGCGCGTCGGGTGCGTCCTCCACCAAGCGCGGCTCATCGAGGATGCGGGTCATCTCGGCGGCGTCGCCCACCGCACGGTTCATGCGCTGCATCATGGAGTTGATGTAGTTGAAGCGCATGGAGAGCTGGTAGGTGTAGGAGAACATCATCACGAGCGTGCCGGCGGAGATGCCGTACCAGGCGTTGCCACCCGTCACGAAGATCGAGGTCACGAGCATGATGATGGTGATGAGCGTGGAGGTCATGGCGCCGCGCGCCATCATGGCGTTCATCGAGCGCTTCTCGGCAGCCATCGCGTCCTTATCGGCGTCGTTGAAGAGGCCGCGCTCGTAGTCCTCGCGACCGTAGGTCTTGACGGCGAGGATGTTGGTGACGGCATCGGAGAGCACGCCGGAGAGGCGGTTCTGCGCCGCGGCGGTGGCGGCGGAGAGGGGCAGGATCTTCTCGTACATGGTGTAGGCCACCACGACATAGAGCGTGAGCAGCGCGAAGAGAATCACCACGAACAGCGGTGCCACCGGCGCGAGCGTGACGATGGTACAGATGATGCTCGCGATGGTGGGGATGAGCGAGTAGACCACCACGTCGACGAGGCCCGTATAGCCGCTCATGAAACGGCTGGTCTGGCTCACGAGCGCCCCTCCGAAGCGGCTGGTATGGAAGGTCATCGACTGGTTGGAGAGCGTGTCGAAGCACAGGCGCGCCAGATGGTAGTTGCCGTTGAGCTCGAGCTCCATGACCGACCAGTCCTGCAGCTTGGAGCAGGCCTGGCCAAAGGCGTTGATGAGCAGAAGCGCCAGGATGTAGGGCCCGAACACGGGAAAGACCTGGTCGGCGGTAACGGGGCTCGCCTGCACACGGTCGACGATCTTGCCCATCATCCACGTGTTGGCGTAGGTGAGCAGCGCCGTGTAGGCGACCGATGTGAACACCGCCATGAAGGTGGCGAAGGGCTTCTTCTTGGTGACCCACCAGAAATGGTGGAGGGTTCGGCGCACAATAGCGCGATCGCGCGGCGCGGCGCTCCTTTGGGACATGGATGCTCCTCGGTTCTTTCGTTCAATCACTCTCGACAGCCCGCAACCGCCTTTTGGGACAAATCCTTCGGATTATTTGTCCCAAAAGGCTGTGAAAGGCCGCCAATTACCCTATGCGGGCAGGATCTTAACGGTCCCGTGCTCGGTCACGCGCACGCGGTCCTGGGCAAGCAGGCCCACGACCTCGGGATACAGCACGTGCTCGATCTTGTGGATCTCGGCCTCGAGCTCGTCGACCGTCCAGCCCTCCTGCACCGCGAGCGCACGCTGCGCGATGATGGGACCGCAGTCGTAGCGGTTGTCGGCGAAGTGCACCGTGACGCCCGTGACCTTGACGCCGTAGTCGTAGGCATCCTGAATGCCGTGCGCGCCCTTGAAGCTGGGCAGCAGCGCGGGGTGGATGTTGACGATGCGGTTGGGGAAGGCGTCGAGCAGCGGATCGTGCACCATGCGCATGTAGCCGGCCATGATGATGTAGTCCACACCGCGGCTGCGCATCTCCGCCGCGATGATCTTGTCAGCAGTATGCTCCTCGTCGTAGAACGACTTGTCCATGGTGAGGGTCTGGATGCCGGCGGCCTGCGCGCGCATGAGACCATAGGCGCTGGCACGGCTCGACACCACGAGCTCGATGGACGCGTCGATGCTGCCATCGGCGATGCGGTCGATGATGGCCTGCAGGTTGGTGC
Source organism: uncultured Coriobacteriales bacterium (assembly GCA_946530775.1). Next base: position 762 of record CAMNAH010000154.1, on the reverse strand, counting down.
CGCTCCCGCTGATGAGAACGCCCAGCTTGATGGTCATATTCGTCTCCTAGCGGTAGCGAACCTTGCCGGTGCCGGCCACGCACTCGCCCATGGTGAACGGCGCGAAACCCTGCGCCTCGAGCGCCTCGGCTACGTCGTCCACATCGTCGGGCGAGCAAATCACGGCCATGCCCACGCCCATGTTGAACGTGCGGTAGGCCTCGTCCTCGGTGAGACCCGCAGCCTCGACCATGTAGTCGATCACGGGCGGCATATCCCACGTGCCGCGGTCGACCAGCGCGTCGATGTTCTTGGGCAGCGCGCGGTCGAGGTTCTCGGTGATGCCGCCGCCGGTGATGTGCGCCATCGCGTGGATGGGCGCGCCGGCCTTGAGCGCGGCGATGAGCCCGCCCGCATAGATGGTGGTGGGGCGCAGCACGGCGTCGGCCAGCGACTCGCCGCCCAGCTCCTCGAGGGGCTGCTCGAGCTCCTCGACCGTCTTGCCCTCGATGGCAACCTTGCGCACCAGCGAATAGCCGTTGCTGTGGATGCCGCTCGACGGCAGGCCGAGAATAACATCGCCCTCGCGCACAAGCTCGGGACCGATCATCTTGGGACGGTCGACCACGCCCACCACGAAGCCGGCGAGGTCGTAGTCGTCGGGCGCCATGACGCCGGGGTGCTCGGCCATCTCGCCGCCCACCAGCGCGCAACCGCTCATGCGGCAACCCTCGGCGATGCCGCCCACGATGGGCGCGATGCTCTCGGCCTTGAGCTTGCCGA
>CAMNAH010000153.1 GCA_946530775.1 uncultured Coriobacteriales bacterium | reverse complement strand
CAGGCTCGTTAGCAGGCTCATCAGCGGATTCACCTGCAGGCGCATCCTCAATCTCGCCATCGGCTTCCTGCGGATCAACCGCGTCGGACGGCGGGAGCTCCTCGGAGGAACCGTCGGGTTCGACAGCGCCGTCTGCATCGGCAACGTCGCCCTGCTCGCCGTCTTGCCCGTCGCCTTCGTCCAAAGGCTGCTCGATGACAGGCTGGTCGATCAGCTCCTCGGCATAGGCCATCGAAACATACGTGGGGAGCGGCCCGATCGACATCTGAAGGGTGAGAAGAACCGCCAGCACGCGCTGGAGCGGAAGGCGGCTGCGCTTCCAAAGTCCCGATATCAGATTCGTGTTAGTTTTCATTTTTATCGTTCCTATGCCCGTGTTCCCATTGCTATCGAAAGGAGGTCCCGCCGAATCACAGCCTGGAGAGATCCTCCCAGCGTCGTCCTTTTAGATGACGCGCGCTGGAAATAGCTTCCTGTCGCGCGCGGAAAAGCCGCACGATCACGATGCCGACAAGCGCGATGATCGCCCCGCCGCCCACGCCGACGGCAAACAGGCGCAGACGCACCAGCAGGCCCATATCGCCCGTTTCGTCCTCGTCCACCGAGTAGGCAACCGCATGGGCGTTCACCAGAAGCCGATGCGTATTGACCGCATACGGCGTGCACGTGATCAGCGTGAGCAGATCCTCCCCAGGCTCGATGCTGAGCGCCTCGACCTGGGTTGGCTCGACCACCTGGGTGCCGTCCACCGCATATGCGAGGGTGCGGTTGAGAATGTGCAGGTAGACCATGTCACCAACCTGCAGCTGATCGAGGTCGGTGAATAGTTTTGCGGCGGGCAGGCCGCGGTGCGCCGAAAGCACGCAGCGCGTTCCCGAGCCGCCCACCGGAAGGCTCGTTCCCTCGAGATGGCCCACTCCTTTGAGCAGGGCCTCCTCGTCGCTGCCATGGTAGATGTTGAGCTGCTGGCCGATACGCGGGATATCGATGTATCCCATCTGGCCGTCGCCCATGGGGTTGAGCAGCGCATTGTAGCGCGCGCTCGACTCCGAGCCGGCGCCGTCGCCAAACGGATCGACCACGTTGTTAACACGGTGGTCCACGTTGTAGGCAACGGCCTCGTTCCAGATAGCGTCCATCTCCTCGTTAGGCTGCTCGTCCATGGCCTGCGCGAACCCCTCCGCGGTCTTGACGAAGAGGTACTGGTTGTAGATACGCACGGCAACGGGATAGAGCATCACGCAGATGCCCGCCAGCAGGAGCAGGGTGAGCAGCAGCTTGCGCGCGCGGAGGCGCGCACGCCTGGCGGTGCGCTTGTCGGCAGCGACGCCGCGAACCATCTGCGATGCTCCCCTACTCACGGAAATGCTTCCCCTTGGGTCGTGCGGGCCGCGAAACCGTGGGCTCAGAGAAGCCCCTCGGCTCCGCGAACAGCGCGGATTCATCGAATGTATCGAGGCCGTCGAAGTCATCGAACGGCTCAATCTCGGGGAACCGTGCCGGATGCTCCGCCGCGCGCACATGCGCGGACTGCTCGGCAGGCTCCCCATTGCGACGGCGGCTCAGGAGGGCGCGCAGTGCGAGGGCGGCGACAACGCCCAGCACAACGCACCCGATCTGAAGCGCCGCACGTCCAAACTGCGAGGAGTGCTTGGCCACAGGGGCCTTCTCCTCTGCTTCCTCGTAGGCCACACGGTGGCCGTGCACGAGCAAGCGGTCGGTGTTCACGCCATAGGGCGTGCAGGTGACCAGCGTCACCAGATCCTCGCCGGGGCGGATCGCAAGCGAGCGCGTCTCGGTGGGAGCCACCACCTCGATCTCCTCCACCTCGTAGGCGAAGGTGCGGTCGAGCACATGCAGGTAGAAGCGATCGCCCACCTGCAGCTGGTCGAGGTCGGTGAAAAGCTTTGCGGCGGGCAGGCCGCGATGGGCGGTGATGACCGCGTGGCTGCTGCGCCCGCCAACGGGGAGGCTGCTGCCGAAGATATGGCCGCAGCCCTTGAGGAGCGTCTCCTCGGTTGAATAGTGGTAGATGGGAAGGTCGACGTCGATGACGGGAATCTCGATGGAGCCCATCATCTGGTCGCCCCTCACGTTGAGGTAGCTCTCGTACTCGACATCGGTCGTCCCCTCGCGGATGGCGAAGACGTCGGGAACGGTCTGGCCGACGAGCAGCGCGTTGTAGGCGGAGGCTTGCATAAGCTCCTCCTGGTAACCCGCCGCGTCGCCCTCGTTTACGGCGGCCATGAGCTCCTCGAGCTGCTTGTCGGCCTTGTGCTGGAAGATCGCGTTGCTCACGAAGGGATACGCCATGATGCCGAGGCCTGCTATGAACAGCAGGCTCAATAACACCATGCGCACGCGGCGCGCTATGTTGTTCGGCATGGTCATGGCGGCGACCCCCTATCGCCTGCAGGCGTCAGTCCCTGTCGGCGTCTTTGCGACGGATGCGCCCAAGGCCCCTGATGCCCACAAGCACCATGGCACCGCCGACAGCCGCATAACCCCACATGGGCTGCAGGTTGGTGGTGTCGCCCGTGGTGGGCGGCTCCTCGGGAGGAGCGGGCGGCTTCGGCGCGGTCTTGGGATTGGCCACGACCTCGTACAGCACGCCGTCCTCGGTGATTTGCGGAACGCTGATCAGGAAGGGCGTGAAGTTCTCATATTTCGCGGCATCGCCCGCGGACCCGGTCTGGACGACCAGGTATACGCCGTAAGGCAGGGTGCCGAACGAGGCCTCTCCCTTGGCGTTGGATGTTGCGGAGACGCCCTTCATGCCTGATGCCGACACGATACCCGCAGCCTGCTTCGCAGCGGCTTCCATGCCGGCGGCATCGAGACCGTTGTTGAAATCGATGCCGAGGGATGCGAAATCGTCGACGAGCGTGTAGGTGTTCACGGCATCGTCGAGCTCCGCCACGCGATACGCCGTGGCGGTGACGCCGCTGATGGGCGTGCTCTTGGATCCAGCGGTTCCCGTGGAATAGGACATCTGCAAGGTGAGCGTCGCATCCTGCGCGGCGAGCGCCACCGTGCAGAACGCAAACGAGAGCAGGAGGCACAGCGCCCAGGAGGCGATGCCCCGCATGCCCGTTGTTTTCAGACGCGTACGCATCATATGAACCTTTCTCAATGCACGAGCAGGGCGGCCGTCGGAGGGACGCGCCGCTCTGCACGCACCGTCCCCACGCCGCGGGAGCTGCGGCATGGGGACGCTTCGCCGGGAGAAGCTACGAAAGCTGCTTCTCCTCCTTCTTGGTCTTGCAGATGAAGTAGGCTGCCGCACCGGCAATGGCGCCGCCCACAACGATGTAGAAGTAGATGCCCGCGCCGCCCGTGGACGGGAGGATACCGAGCTTCTTGTTGA
>CAMNAH010000152.1 GCA_946530775.1 uncultured Coriobacteriales bacterium | reverse complement strand
CCGAGGCCGACGCCATCGAGGTCTGCCGCGAGCTCTTCCCCGACAAGGGCAACGTGGTCGTGGCCGACACCTCCTTCCACTACGCCATCCCCGAGCGCGCGCACCGCTATGCGCTTCCGCGCGACGTGGTCGACAAGCTCCACATCCGCAAGTACGGCGCCCATGGCACCAGCCACCGCTACATCTGGCGTGCCTCCAAGCAGTTCGTGGGCGATGACCTCCACAAGCTCGTGAGCTGCCACCTCGGCTCCGGCGCCTCGCTCTGCGCCATTACCGACGGCAAGAACATGGACACCACCATGGGCCTCACGCCGCTCGACGGCCTCATCATGGGCACCCGCTGCGGCACCATCGACCCGGCCACCGTGTGCTACCTGCAGCGCGTGGGCGGCTACACCGTCGACGAGGTCGACACCATGATGAACAAGCAGTCGGGCCTGCTCGCCGTCTCCGGCATCAGCTCCGACTCCCGCGACATCGAGGAGGCCGCCGATAAGGGCGACGAGAACGCCGCCATGGCCATCGAGATGTTCGCCTATCGCACCGCCCAGCTCATCATGGAGATGGCTCAGGCCAACGAGGGCATGGACACCATCGCCTTCTCCGCGGGCATCGGCGAGAACTCCAGCCGCATGCGCGCCGAGATTGCCAAGAAGCTCGCCTGGATGGGCGTCGAGATCGATCCCGAGCTCAACGCCATCCGCTCCGACGAGGTGCGCACCATCTCCACGCCCGAGAGCAAGATCCGCGTGCTCGTCGTTCCCACCAACGAGGAGTACATGATCGCCCTCGACGTTGCCGAGCTGCTCGGCTAGGCACGGCTCTGTCTTCACGGGGACGGTTCTTCTGGAACCGTCCCTTTTTCTTAGGGAAAGGAGAAGCATGGCGCTCCACACCATCAAGAAGGGCTCCTACGAGGCGACCATCGACAGCATGGGCGCCCAGCTCGTGAGCCTGAAGTACGAGGGATACGAGTATCTCTGGCAAGGCGATGCGCGCTGGTGGACGGGGCATGCCCCCATCCTCTTCCCGATCGTGGGAATGCTGCGCAACGACGCCGCGGTCAGCGTGCAGGGTCCCGTGAGCCTCAAACGCCATGGCATCGCGCGCAACTACGAGCACGCCGTGCTCTCGCAGGGCGAAGGTTGGATCGCCTTCGAGCTCTCATCCAACGACGAGATGCTCGAGCGCTATCCGTATCCCTTCAGGCTGCGCATGGTCTACGAGCTCTCCGAGGATGGTCTTAAGCAGACCTACGAGGTACTGAACACCGGCGATGCCTCGATGCCCTTCGTCGTGGGCGGGCATCCTGCCTTCAACGTGCCCATCCCGCGCACGCGCGGCGCATGGGAGGACTACAAGGTGGTCTTCGAGGACCAGTGGACCTATGCGACGCCGTGGATGGACAAGGTGAACGGCCTTATCGACTACGGCAACTTCACGCCTATCGTCGAGGAGTCCGATACCTGGAAGCTCGAGCGCGCGCCGTTCGAGCATGAGGCCATCGTTCTCGAGGATGTTCCCGGCAGCATCGTCACCCTCACCGACGACGAGGGCGCCCATGGCGTCGCCGTTACGTTCCCCGACTTCAAGTACCTCGGCATCTGGTCGCCCGGCGACGCGCCGCTGCTTGCCCTCGAGCCCTGGGCAGGCATCGCGACCTGCCTCGACGAGGACGACGTGTTCGAGCACAAGCGCAACATGCAGTTCGCACAGCCGGGGGAGAAGAAGACCTATTCGTTCTGGATCAAACCGTTCTAACGTCTACGAGGAGGAATCATGCCCGTCATCCACACCTATGCATCCACGCCCATCTCGCCCGAGCAGCGCGAGGCCCTCAAGTCCTGCTTCGGCACGCTCATCGAGGTCGTGCCCGGCAAGTCCGAGCAGTGGCTGATGTGCCTCTTCGAGGAGAACGTGCCCATCTCGCACGCTGGCGATATCGAGACCCCCGCGGCGCTCGTGACCGTCGACGTCTATGCCACCGAGCCCGTCGACGGTGCCGTGTGGGCCGAGATGACCAAGGGCATCTGCGGCGCCCTCAACGAGCAGCTCGGCATCGATCCTGCGCGCATCTACATCAAGTACGCGACCACCCCCGATTTCGGGTGGAACAACATCAACTTCTAGCTAACCGCTTGTCCTGCTCCTCACGTTCGCTGGCAGATAGATTGGTTCAAATACTGGCTGAACTTATATAGTCAGATTTGACCGTGTGTCATTACCTGCCCCGGCGAATGTGAGGAGCTCCCATGGCCGATCTGATTACGATGCTCACGTGGCACGACGTCACCGTCGAGAACGCCAAGGAGGTGTTCCTCTCTGCGGCTGATGCCCCCTGCAAGCACTGGGGCTTCAAGATCGAGGGCACCACGCCCGAGAGCTTCGCCGACCTCGCCGCAACCATGAAGGAACATGGCAAGGAGGTCTACATCGAGGTCCTCGCCATGTCCGAGGAGGACTGCATCAAGGCTGCCGAGCAGTGCATTGCGGGCGGTGCCCAGCACATGCTCGGCACCCCGTATTATCCTTCCGTCCAGAAGATGCTCGACGAGGCGGGCGTGACCTACTCGCCGTTCCCCGCGCTCGACCCCGATTCGCGTATGCGCAGGCCCATCCCCGAGGTCGTCGAGTGCGCCATGGACTTCGAGCGCGCCGGCTGCGACGGCTTCACCATCAGCGCATTCCGTTACCTCGGTGGCGAGCCCGAGGAACTGCTCCGCGCCCTCGACGAGGCCACCGAGATGCCGTTCCGCATCGCGGGCTCGGTCAACTCCTACGAGCGCCTCGACTTCGTGAAGAGCCTCAAGAACCTCACCGGCTTCACCATCGGCGGCGCCTTCTTCGAGAACAAGTTCGGCAGCACCTTCGCCGAGAACGTCACCGCGGTGTGCGAGTATCTGCAGAAGTAGGGGAGCGCCATGGCAGAGAAGAAGTACCTGCTCGGCGCCGACTGCGGAACCACAGCGATCAAGGTTGCGCTGTTCGATACGGACGGCAACAAGGTGGTTGCGCACGCGCAGGAGTATGCGCTCATCCGCCCCTCTGCGCAGCGCGTGGAGCAGAAGCCCGAGGTGTATTGGGATACGTTCAAGGCGTGCCTCGCCTACGTGCTCGATAAGTCCGGCGTCGATAAGGATGACATCGTCGCGTTCGCGTTCGACTCCTCGGCCGAGACCATGGTCTTCCTCGACGAGCAGATGGAGCCGCTCGACAACTTCTATGTATGGATGGACAACCGCGCCGAGGCCGAGGCCGTCGAGATCAACGAGCGTTTCTCCGCAGACGAGATCGCGCACCATACGGGCCAGTGCCCCATCGATCCGGTGTATCCGGCGACCAAGATTCTCTGGTTCAAGAAGAACAAGCCTGAAG
>CAMNAH010000151.1 GCA_946530775.1 uncultured Coriobacteriales bacterium | reverse complement strand
GGAACCGTAGTCCATGAGCACCCAGGAGAGGCCCGCGCGGCCCTCGATGGAGAGCGGCTTAACCGAGCAGTTCTTGAAGACCTTCTCCTCGATCTCGTCGACGAGCATGTCGGCCTGGCGGGAGTTGGACGCGGAGAGAATCAGGAAGTAATCGCACACATCGCTCAGCTTGGTGAGATCCAGAAGCTCGATATCGAAGGCCTTCTTTTCGTCTGCGGCGAAGGCCGCAACCTTTGCAAGCTCAAGCGAGGTGTATGCCATGGAGATCCTTTCAACGGTTCCTTTTCGCGACATAGCGATTATACGTCTCGACCGTGCCGGGCCAAAGATATCGTCCGGTATCGATCACATACGCGATGCTAGCGGCAAACGAGTCGAAGAAGAGGTCGAAAAGCGAAGCCGTGCCCACCTCATTTCGGAGCGCGTCGATGCGCTCGGTGGACGGGCGCCCGGGCTCGATGCCATCGGCGATATAGACCACCATGTCGAGCGGGCTCATATCGTCGGAGGGCACCGTATGGTGCTCGATTGCCGAGAACACGCCCTCGGAGAGCTCGGGATAGGCACAGCGCAGCTCGGACGAGGCGATGGGCCCGTGCAGGACAGGCGACACCAGCTCGAGGTCGCACCCGAAGTCGAGGCCGAGCGCGCGGGCGCGCGACAGCTGCTCGTCTTTTGAATAGGCCTTGGCGTAGTCATGGAGCAGCGCCGCAGCACGTGCCTCGAACTCGTCGACGCCGTAGATGCGGGCTAGCTCGGCCGCGGTATCGGCCACGCGCATCGTGTGCTCGAGGCGCTTGGGCTTGTGCGCGAGCTGCGTGCGCACATCGGATTCGATACGGTCGAGAAGCGTTTCCCTCTGCTGTTCGGAAAGCATCATGGAGCACCTCAGTACGCGATGTTGCCGTAGAACGATGCCTGGACATCGTAGAGGCCGCGCTTGTGGATGTATCCCGACACGGGGTCGGGCGTGAGGTAGCGCAGGCTCTGCCCGAGCTCTGCGCGCATGCGCAGGTTGGTGGACGAGATGGCGAGCGCGGGAACTTCGAGGTAGGTCACGTCGAAGTCGAGGCCCGACTCGTCGATGACGCGCTTGGCGTTGGTGAGGTCGTATCCCGGGCGCGTCGCCGCGACGAGACGCGCGAGCTTGGCGATATCGGCGGCATCGCGCCACTGCACGATGTCGGCGATGGCGTCGGCGCCCGTGATGAAGTAGAAGCGCACGTTATCGGGATAGAGGCCGCGCATAAGGCGCAGGGTCTCGGCGGTATAGGTGACGCCATCGCGGTCGATCTCGAAGCGCGAGGCGATGAAGTGCGGGTTGTCCGAGGTGGCGAGAAGGGTCATGGCATAGCGGTCCTCGCCCGAGGTGACCTTCTTGTCGAGCTTGAAGGCAGGGCGTCCCGCGGGCATGAATACCACGAGGTCGAGGCCGAGATCGTCGAACGCCTGCTCCGCCGCCACAAGGTGGCCGTTGTGGATGGGGTCGAAGGTGCCGCCCATGATGCCGAGCCTGTAGGTGCGGTTCGTATCGTCGCCGATGCGGGGAAGGTCGAACATCTCGATGGGTTTGGTCATGGCCGTGAGCCCCCTCTAGAAGATGAGCAGATTGTCGCGATGGATTGCGGGGCGCGCGCCGGCTTCTCCGGTGAAGCGGGCGATGATATCGAGCTTGAGGCCCTTGAAGCGGTCGAGGTCCTCGGCGCTGTAGCCCACCGTGCCGCGACCGATGATAAGACCGTCGAAAGAGTTCACGTTGACCACGTCTCCCTCCTTGAACGAGCCCTCGCAGGAGCTCACGCCCACCGGGAGGATGGATGCGCCTTGGGTGAGCACGGCGCGGGTAGCGCCCTCATCGAGCGTGATGGAGCCCTGGGGCACCTCGGCCAGGCCGATCCAGAGCTTGTGGGAATTGCTGAGCGCCGTGGCGCCCTCCTGCATGAAAAGGGTGCCCGAGGCCGTCTCGGCTACGCAGTTGATAAGGCACCGCTCGCTTCTCCCCTGGCAGATGAACGTGGGGATGCCCGCCGCCATCATGAGACGTGCCGCCGAGACCTTTGACGACATGCCGCCCGTGCCGAAGGAGGATGACGAGGAGCCCGCGATGCGGAAGAGCTCGGCATCCACATGGTCGACGCGGCTGATGAGCTTGGCATCGGGGTCGGAGGCGGGGTTGGCCGTGAAGAGGCCGGCGACATCGGAGAGGATGACGTAGAGGCCCGCCCCCACGAGAGCAGAGACGATGGCGCCGAGCATGTCGTTGTCGCCGAAGGTGAATTCGGCGACGGAAACCGTGTCGTTCTCGTTGACGATGGGCACCACGCCGAGCTCGAGAAGACGCTCGAAGGTGTTGCGCGCGTTGAGATAGCCCTCGCGATCCACCACATCGCGGCGGGTGAGCAGCACCTGGCCGCACGAGAGGCCGTGAGCGGCGAGCGCCTTCTCGTAGGCCTCGATGAGCTTGGCCTGTCCCGTGGCGGCGCACGCCTGAAGCGTGGGGATATCCTTGGGCCGCTCGGTGAGGCCGAGAACCTCGCGTCCTGCCGCAGCAGCGCCCGAGGAAACCACGATGATGCGCTTGCCCTGCGCGCGGAGCTCGGCGATCTGGTCGCAGAGGGAATCGATGTAGGCATGGTCGAGCCGACCTGCGGCATCGACCAGCGTGGACGAGCCGATCTTTACCACGATGAGGTCGTTCGAGCCCATATTCCTATTCCTCTTCTCCTGCAAGGTCGTCCTCGAAGACCTCGTCGTCATCGCGCACACCCTCGTAGTCGAAGGCATAGCCGAGGATACGCACCTCGTCGCCGTGGACGCAGCCGGCCTTGGCGAGCTGCGCATCGAGGCCCATGCGCTCGAAACGATGCTGCAGATAGGCAACGGCCTCGTCGTTCTCCCAGTCGGTCTGCACCACCATGCGCTCGACCTGGCCGCCCGAGACGCGCCAGGCGTGCTTGCTCTCGCGCTCGATGGAAAGCGCCTGGTCGCGCTTGGTGCGCGAACGCTCCCATGCCGCATTGATGCTCTCGACGGGCATGGTGGGCTCGATGGTGCTCCTGAGCTCGGCGACCATGGTGGCGCAGGCGGCCACGAGCTGGTCAAGGCCCTCCCCCGTCACCGCGGACACGGCGAAGAAGAGATGGCCGTCGGCCTCGGCGCGCTCCTTGAGGCACATAAGGGCCTCCTCGGTGCCGGGCATATCGCATTTGTTGCCCACCACGATCTGCGGGCGTTCGAAGAGCTCGGAGGCATAGGCCTTGAGCTCGTTGTTGATGGTCTCGTAGTCGGCCAGGGCATCGCGGCCCTCGAAGCCGCCTGTGAGGTCAACCACGTGCAGGATGAGCGCCGTGCGCTCGATGTGGCGCAGGAACTCGTGG
>CAMNAH010000150.1 GCA_946530775.1 uncultured Coriobacteriales bacterium | reverse complement strand
TGCGGCCGCCGAAGGGGGAGCGATGGCAGTTGAGCGCCGGCGCGCACCAGCCCGAATACCCTGCCTGCAGCGCCTCCTCGCCCAGCGCCTCGCCCATCTCGCGCAGAAGATCGGCATTCCAGGTCTGCGCCTGGACGTATCCACTGGGGAAGGCGGCGTGGTCTTTCTCCTCGGTCATATAGACGTAGGCGAACCCGGCCGGCCCGTCGGGCTCGACGGTCTTGGGCTTGCCCACGGCGGGAATCTCGTCGCTGCCGTAGACGCTGCCGCCCACGAGGCGCTCGATCTGGCCGGGGCGCAGCTGGTCAACGAGCGCATCCCACGCAGGGTCGTCGAGGCTGCGGCCGCGGAGATCTGCCAGCGTGATGCCGAGGCGCTCGCCCATTGCGGGCATCTCGTCGTTCGCGTCGACCGCGGAAAGCGGGTCGAACTCCTCGATCACGGCGCCCGCCTCCGCTGCGGTCTTGTCGGCCGACAGGGTTGGGAAGGTCCCCGCGAGATCGGCGCGCGAGAGCAGCGTGACGTTGTCGGCGAGGTACTCGTCCAGATCGGCGAAGCGGTTCTCGATCTTCGCCCCCGTGGCGTCGTCCTCAAGGTAGGCGCGATCTTCGAGATAGGCGCTTTCCTCATCGATCACCGTGTGGGAGTCGCGGCGCAGGCTCACGACGTTGGTGCCCGCTGTGCGGTAGTAGCCCGAGATCCTGGGGTCATAGCTCGCAATGTCGCGAAGCGCATACGAGAGCGTGAGCTCCTGCGACTCGCCCGGCGCGAGCTCCTCGGTCTTCGCGAAGGCCGCGAGCACGACCTCGGGCGTCTCGACTCCGCCGGGCGACCAGGGCGCGCTGTGGTAGAGCTGCACCACGTCCTTGCCGGGCACCGACCCGGTGTTGGTAACGGTGACGGTGGCCTCCACCAGGCCCTCGCCGCCATCGTGATCGTCCGAGAAGCCCACGGCGTCGAGCGTCTGCTCGAAGGTCGTGTAGGAGAGCCCATAGCCGAAGGGGAAGGTCACGGCGCTGCCGTAGTCGATCGCATCCAGGGCGCCCGCCGTCTCGAACCAGCGGTAGCCCACATAGATGCCCTCGGCGTATTCGACGAAATAGGCGTTGCTCCCGAGTTTGGTGTAGTGGTCGCTCACATCGGTGTAGCGGCGTGCGGCGAAGTTCGCGAAGCTCGGTGTGGCGGTAAGGTCCGCCGCCCAGGTGTCGGTGGTGCGGCCAGAGGGATTAACAAGTCCCGCGAGCACATCGCCAACGGCAAGCGACCCCACGCCGCCGGGAAAGCCTATCAGCACGAGCGCGTCCGCCTCGTACGCGCCGCCCGGCTCCACGAGCGGGCCCACCTCCATGGTCGTGGCGACGTTCAGGAGCACGACGAGCTTCTCGCACGCCGCCTTGGCGCCCGCGATGAGCGAGAACTCCTCGCGGGTGAGCTCGAGCTGGTGCTGGCCCGGCACGTATCCCTCGGTCTCGCGATTGGGAACGAAGGCCTCCACCTCGGGATCCTCGAGATCGGCGAGAAGGTCGAAGCTCAGGTCATCGCCCTCTGCGCCGGGACGTCCGAGCACCACGACGCCCACGGTTCCCGCCGCGCTCGCACGCACATCCTCGGGGTAGTCCTCCCAGGGAATCTCGCCGATGTAGTGGCTGACGGTGTTGGGGCGGTCGAGCATGCCCACGGCTCCGCGCGGGTACTGGTCGAGCACCCCCGAGATCCAGTCGATCGCCGCGGCGTTCACGTCGAGACCCGCCTGCTCGAGCCCTGCGCGCAGGCTCGTGCACGCGGCGGTATCGATGCCCGCCGCTCCCGTGCCGCCGAAGATGGTGTCGAAGGCCGAGCGCCCCAGCAGCGTGATGCGCGTGCCCGCAGCGAGCGGAAGCGCGGCGCTGTCGTTCTTGAGCAGCACGATGCCCTCGGCCTCCACGCGTCGTGCGACCTCCTCGGCCGCCGCGCGGGCCTCCGCGTTGCTTGCGTATGCGGGCTTGTAGTACTGCGCGTCCCAGCTGCTCGAATCGATCGGCGTGATGGAGATGCCCGCAGATGCGTTTGCGGCCTCGGGGGCCGTATCACCGCCCTCGGCAGGCGCTTCGGGGGCACAGCCCGCGAGCGCGGAGCCTCCTGCAACGGCAAGGGCGAGCACTTCTCGTCTGGTGAGGTTGCGACCGGTCATGGCATCTCCTCGAATCGTCGGCTTCCATGAGGGTAGCATGCCGATGCGGTTTCTTCTCCACGATTCCTTCACTCAGATACCAGCGAAATCTTTATGCGGGTCCTCACCTGCGGCGATGGAGTCAGGCCGAGAAGGGAATGGGTAGAAACCCCCTTAGATCGACCCCACCCACCGAGGCGCGGGAGCGCCTCCGAACCCAAGAGAGGTCCCGATGAAGCGCGTACATCTCGTCTGCCCCACCTGCGGCGCCCAGCTTGACGTCGACATGGCAACCGGTCAGGCAAGGTGCAGGTTCTGCAAGGAGATCTTCCAGATCAACGATGGCACGCCCGACGATGCCATGAGCGATGCCGAGCAGATGGGCTACGACTTCGAGCGCGGCCGCCAGCGTGCGAACGTGGAGTTCACGCAGGGTTTCGCCGACCGCGTGGCCGAGGCGCGCAACCACATGCCCGCCATGGATCCCGAGCCCGTCTATGTGCCGGAGCCCGTGTATTACGAGAACACGCCTACGCTGAACGAGCAGGTCATCATCCCCACCTGGCTGCTCATCGTGCTCTGGCTCGCGTTCCCGCCGCTCGGCCTCTTCGCCACCGTGTTCGTCATGGTGCGCAAGGCGCGCGACCGTGGCGGCACCGCCACGGCGGCGGGTGTCCTCACCACCATCATGCTCATCTGGATGATGATCGTGGTCATGAGCGTCTTCCTCTAAGCGTTTCGCGCACAACACCGTCCCCCCCGCGCGGCGTCCGGGCACCCGGGCGCCGCGTTTGCGTTCTCGTGACGCTGCATCGCCAGCCTATGGACGGCCGAAGAAAGCTCGATTCGCACTTTTTGCGCCGTGCGGCTACACTTCTGAGTGGCAAAGCTGCAATCGCGAAGGAGAACCACATGGCAGAGAAGCTCAAGTTCAAGGACATGCCCTACGAGCGCCCGAACCTCGATGCGCTTATCGCGCAGGTAAACGACCTCACCGCGCGCCTCAAGGCCGCGGCAAGCTACGAGGAGGCGAAGGCCGTCTTCCTCGAGAAGGAGGTGCTCGAGAAGCACATCGACACGCTCTCGACCCTCGCGTACGTGCGCCATTCCATCGACACGCGCGACGAGTTCTACGATGGCGAGATCGAGTGGTGGGACGAGAGCATGCCCATGCTGCGCGCTCCCCAGCAGGCGTGGACCTTCGCCATGCTCGAGAGCCCCTTCCGCCCCGATTTCGAGGCGGAGTACGGCAACCTCATGTTCCTGAACGCCGAGATCGAGGCGCGCGCCTTCTCGCCCGAGATCATCCCCGAGATGCAGGCCGAGGGCAAGCTCACCACCGAGTA
>CAMNAH010000149.1 GCA_946530775.1 uncultured Coriobacteriales bacterium | reverse complement strand
ACATCTCGGTGCTCGAGCGCAAGAAGGAGATCGGCATCCTGCGCTCCATCGGCGCCTCCAAGCGCGACGTGGCGAACGTCTTCAACGCCGAGACGGTCATCGAGGGCCTGATCGCGGGCATCATGGGCATCGTCATCACGTACCTCATCTCGATCCCCGCCAACGCCATCGTCTACGAGCAGTTCGGCGTGCGCCAGATCGCGAAGCTCCCGCCGCGTGCTGCGCTCATCCTCGTGGGTCTCTCCGTCGTGCTCACGGTGATCGCGGGCATCATCCCGTCGCGCAAGGCGAGCAGCTCCGATCCGGTCGAGGCGCTGCGCAGCGAGTAGGAGAAGCCATGCCGGTATTCGTGCTCGCTCCCGATTCCTTCAAGGGGACGTTCTCATCCGAACAGGTCATCTCGATCATGGCCGATGAGATCGCCGCTGCGTGCCCGACGGCCGAGATCCACGCGTTTCCCATGGCAGATGGGGGAGAGGGCACGCTCGCTGCGCTGCGCGGGGTGTTCGCAAAGACGCATACCGCAATAGTCGAGATGGCCCAAACCTGCGGGCTCACGCTGATTCCCGAAGACGAGCGGGACCCGCGCTATACCTCGACGTATGCATTTGGCGAGGCCATTCGTGCGGCGCTCGATGATGGTGCGGATGAGATCGTGCTTGCGTTGGGCGGAAGCTCCACCAACGAGTGCGGTATGGGTGCCGCGCGTGCGCTCGGCGCGCGTTTCCTCGATGCGAACGGCCGCGAGCTCGAGGGGCGCGGATGCGACCTAGCGCATGTGGCCGCAATCGACCTTGCGGGGTTTGACCCACGTATCGCGAAAGCGCACATCACGGCGCTCTGCGATGTCGACAATCCGCTGCTCGGGCCCGCTGGGGCCACCTATACGTTCGGTCCGCAGAAGGGCGCGACGCCCGAAATCTGCGCGGAGCTCGAGGCGGGCATGGCGTCGTTCGCAGATGTGCTCGCCCGCGAGACGGGCGTCGATGCGCGCGATGCGTTCGGCGCCGGTGCTGCGGGCGGCATGGGACTCGCAGCGCGGGTCCTTCTCGGCGCTGCGATCGTTCCTGGCGGAGAATACCTGCTCGACGCTCTGGGATTCGACCAGCTGCTTGCCGGCGCAGACTGCTGCCTCACGGGAGAGGGACGCGCCGACGGGCAATCCGCCCATGGCAAGGCGGTGGCTCGCGTGGCGCGGCGATGCAAAGCTGCCGGCGTGCCCTGCGTCGCCGTGTGCGGATGCGTCGAATCGGGTGCTGAGGCGCTGCTCGAATGCGGGGTGACCGAGCTCGTCGCAACGGTCGATACGCCGCCTGCGGACGCGCTTCTCCATGCGGAAGAGAACCTTCGCGCGTCCTTGCGGAGCCTGCACCTGGCGTAAACGCTCCGCCATCCTTTGTTCATGTCCGGTCGAGCGCTACAATAGAGAAAACCGAAAGTCTGTTCTAATCGGAGGTGCTGAGATGGCAGATACGCGCGTCGCCGTGTTCATCGCTGATGGTCTCGAGGAGATCGAGGGCCTCACCGTGGTTGACATCCTCTATCGTGCGGGCATTCCGTGCGACACGGTGTCCATCTCGCCGTCCACGCTCGTGACCTCCTCGCACAACGTGCGCATCGTCTGCGACACCACGATCGACGATAGGGACTTCTCGTTCGACGCCTACGATATGCTCGTGCTGCCGGGCGGCATGCCGGGCACCACCAACCTTGCCGGCTGCGCACCGCTCACCGCCGAGCTCTCCGCACGCGCCGCAGCAGGCCGTCCGCTCGCCGCCATCTGCGCGGCGCCCACCATCCTCGCCGGCCTCGGCATCCTCGAGGGTAAGCGCGCCTGCTGCTTCCCCAGCCGCGAGAGCGAGCTCGCGCAGGGCGGTGCCATCGTGTGCCATGACGCCGTGGTGCGCGACGGACACATCATCACCAGCCGCGGCATGGGCACGGCGCTCGACTTCGCCCTCGCGATCGTGGCGTTCTACCAGGGCGACGAGGCTGCGGCCAAGCTCGCGGAGACCGTCGTCAAGCAGTAGGCGCGTCCGTGGCATCTCAGGATCGACACTATCTCTGCATCGACCTCAAGAGCTTCTATGCGAGCGTCGAGTGCGTCGAGCGCGGCCTCGACCCCATGACCACGCGTCTTGTGGTGGCCGATCCCGAGCGCTCCGACAAGACCATCTGCCTGGCCGTCTCGCCCGCCATGAAGGCGCTCGGCGTGCGCAACCGCTGTCGCGTGTTCGAGATTCCCAAAGACCTCGACTACATCATGGCCACCCCGCGCATGGCGCTCTATGTGGAGCGCTCTGCCGATATCTACGCCGTCTACCTCAAGTACCTTGCGCCCGAGGACATCCATGTGTACTCCATCGACGAGGTCTTCATGGACGTGACCGACTACCTCGCGCTCTATGACTGCACGTCGCGCGAGCTGGGCGAGCGCATCCGTGCGGACGTGCTCGCCACCACGGGCATCCCCGCGAGCTGCGGCATAGGCCCCAACCTCTACCTTGCCAAGATCGCCCTCGACATCACGGCCAAGCACAGCCCCGATTTCTTCGGCGAGCTCGACGAGGAGAGCTACAAGGCCACGCTTTGGAACCACCTGCCGCTCACGGACTTCTGGCGTATCGGCGAGGGCACCGTGCGCAGGCTTGCGCGCATGGGCATCCACACCATGGGCGAGCTCGCGATGGCGCCCGAGGAACCGCTCTACAAGGAGTTCGGCATCGATGCCGAGATCCTCATCGACCATGCCTGGGGCGTCGAGCCCGTGCGCATGGAGCACATCAAGGCGTATCGCTCGGAGTCGCATTCGCTCTCGAGCGGGCAGGTCCTCATGCGCGACTACAACTTCGACGATGCCCTCACCATCGCCAAGGAGATGGCCGACGGCGTGGCGCTCGACCTGGTGCGCAAGGACAAGGTCGCCTCGAACGTGTCGATCTGGGTGGGCTACGTCATGCCCAAGGAGGTCCGCGATGCCGCGCGCGCCGAAGGCGGCATGCGCGCATGGTACCGCGCGATTCCCTCGTCGGGCGGCACGCATCGATTCCCGTCGCCCACCAACTCGCGTGACGCCATCCACGCCGCGGTGGTCGCCCTCTACAAGGAGAACGTCGACCCCGAGCGCATGATCCGCCGCATGACCGTCAATGCGGGCAGCATCGTCGACGTGGGATCGAGCGGTATCCAGCTCAACCTCTTCGACGACGAGGAGCGCCTCGCGTCCGAGAACGCGCGCCAGAAGGCCGTCGCAGCTGTCAAGGCGCGCTTCGGCGCCAACGCGGTCTTCTCGGGAACGGACCTGCTCCCCGAGGCGACGGGCCTCGAGCGCAACCGGCAGATCGGAGGGCACAAGAGTGGCGTCTGAGATGCGCGATTCCACATCGAACCGGCCCAAGATGTCCCTCGAGGACAGGGCCAAGATCTTCATACCCTTCAACCCGCTCACGGGTTTCACCGAGGCACTGCGCGAGCGCGAGCGGCGCATGCGCGACGAACGCCACATGCTCGATCTCTTCTCGACCGA
>CAMNAH010000148.1 GCA_946530775.1 uncultured Coriobacteriales bacterium | reverse complement strand
GACCGCGCATCGCACGGCAGACGGCTGGACCTACGGCTTCCCCGAGCTCAACGCCGGCCAGCGCGACGCCATCGCGGCGTCCAAGCGCATCGCCAACCCCGGCTGCCATGCCACGGGCTTCATCTCCGTCACGGCGCCGCTCGTGCAGGCGGGCATCGTGCCTGCGGACTACCCGCTCACGTGCTTCTCGCTCACGGGCTACTCCGGCGGCGGCAAGAAGATGATCGCCGACTACGAGGACCCCGACCGCTCCGGCGTGCTCGACGCGCCCGGCATCTACGGCCTCTCGCTCGCGCACAAGCACCTGCCCGAGATGCAGAAGGTGTGCGGCCTCGACCATGCGCCGGTCTTCCTGCCCGTGGTCGACGACTACTACAAGGGCATGGCGACCACCATCATGCTCGAGAACCGCCTGCTCAACGGCGCTCCCTCCGCAGAGGACATCAGCGCCTGCCTCGCCGCGCACTACAAGGACCAGCATTTCGTGCGCGTGCTGCCCTTCGGCGACCACGGCCCCACGCTCTACGCCAATATGCTCGCGGGCACCAACCACCTCGCGATCGTCGTGTGCGGCAACGCCGAGCAGACCACGGTCACGGCGCTCTTCGACAACCTGGGCAAGGGCGCGTCCGGCGCGGCAGTGCAGAACATGAACATCGTGCTCGGCATCGACGAGACCATGGGCCTCATCTAATCCAAAGCCCGCGGGGTTACTTGCAGGAATCCGTGCTCTGAGCGTTATGCGCGCTCGGAGGCGAGCACGATGCGATGCTCGAGCAGCGACTGCAGGCCCATGTCCACCAGACGGATGGCCATCTTGCCATCGTGGCCGGTCACAAGGGTGGGGGTATCGTGCACGATGGCGTCGACGAAGCCCTGGGCCTCGCGGATGTACGCCTCACGGTACAGGTAGGTCCATGAGTTGTTCATCGGGCGCTTGACCTTGTGATCAGCGCCAACAACGGTGTAGCTCTCGCGCGGCTGGGCGCCCACGAGGATCGACCCGTGCGTGCCGAGCACCTCGAGGCGCGAATCGTAGCCGTACTGCACGTACTGCGCGCCGTCGACCATGCCCATCGTGCCGTTGTCGAACGTGAGCGTCATGGCAAACGTGTCGTACCACTCGGGCCACTCGGCTGCGACCTCGGGTGAGCGGTAGTTGCCGCCGATGGCATAGACGCTCTCGACCTCGCCGCCGGTGAAGAAGCGCAGCATGTCGAAGTCATGCGAGCTCACCTCGCCGATGGGTCCGTAGCTCTTGCGCACGTCATACATCCATTCCTTTGGATGCGATGGGCCGTGCGTGAGCGACTTGACGAGCACCACATCGCCGATCTCGCCCGCCTCGATGGACTCTTTCGCGTGCTGCATGCTCTCGTCGAAGCGACGCATGAAGCCGATCTGCAGCTTGACGCCGGCCTTTGCGCACGCGGCGATCATCTCGTCGCACTCCTCCTCGGAGCTCGCCATGGGCTTCTCGCAGAAGACGTGCTTGCCGGCTTCCGCGGCGGCCACCACGATGTCGCGATGCATGCCGGTAGGCGTGACAACCACCACGGCATCGATATCGGGATCGGCCATCACATCGTGCCAGTTGGCGTAGGTACGCGGCACGCCCAGCTCGGCGGCGGCATTCTCGCGCGCCTCCTGATTAGGGTCGCAGACTGCCGCGAGCCTGGCGCCGATAACCCTGCCTGCATAGCTCCGCGCGTGGATCATGCCGGCGCGGCCGCATCCGATCACGCAAACGTTAAGCATGAGCTTCCTCCTGCAATGCTGTTTGAATCGCCTCTTAGGTACTACTATAGAGCGCGTAAGGTTTTTAACGAGAGGGGATTCGCCATGCGCGCCTGGAAGCTCGATGATCTTGCACGCCTGATCGACCACACCAACCTCAAGCCCTTCGCCGACGAGGCCGCCATGGAGAAACTCTGCCGCGAGGCGCGCGAGAACCACTTCGCCATGGTCGCCATCAACCAGGTGCAGTGCGCGCTCTGCAAGCGCTTCCTCGACGGCACCGACATCCATGTGGGCGCGGCCATCAGCTTCCCGCTGGGCCAGACCACCATCGCGTCCAAGGTGTTCGACACGCGCGACGCCCTCGCGAACGGTGCCGACGAGATCGACTACGTGGTGAACCTCACCGAGGTCAAGAACGGCAACTGGGACTACGTCGCCGATGAGATGGCCCAAATCGTGGCTGCCGTGCACGAGCGCGGCAAGATCTGCAAGGTCATCTTCGAGAACTGCTATCTCGACGATGCCGAGAAGATCCGCCTCTGCGATATCGCGAGCGAGGTCAAGCCCGACTTCATCAAGACCTCAACGGGCTTCGGCACGGGCGGCGCCACCTTCGACGACGTGCGCCTCATGGTTGAGCACGTCGACCCCGCGGTGAACGTGAAGGCCGCCGGCGGCATCCGCACGGCCGATGACTTCCTCGAGTACGTGCGCCTAGGCTGCCGCCGCATCGGCACGAGCGCGGGCGTTGCCATCGTCAAGGAGATCGCCGCGCGCATGGAGGCCGAGGAATCGGATATCATCGAGCTCTAGGTTCGAATCGCCGATGACGGGAGCAGGCATGGAGAAGGACACGGGCGCTCAGGAGAGCAAGCTCTCCAAGCTGCTCGCCCTCTTCATAGCCACCTTCACCATCAGTTGCACGGCCAACTCGGGCTATGCCATCCTCGCGGTGATGCGGGACAACTTCGTCAACAAGCGCAAGTGGCTCACCGAGGAGGAGATGGCCGACTACATCGCCATCGTCCAGATGACGCCCGGCCCCATGGCAGTCTCGTCCACGACCATCGTGGGATACCACATTGCGGGGCTCGCAGGCACCCTCGCCGCGGTGTTCGGCGTCATCCTGCCTCCCTTCCTGGTGATGGTCGCTGTCACCATGTTCTATGAGGCCATCGTGGGCAACCCGTACGTGGTGCTGTTCCTGCGCGGCATGCAGATGGGCGTGGTGGCCATGCTCTTCGACGTGGTCATCGGGCTCTTCCGCAACGCCACCGCTGAACGCGGAATCTATCCGTACATCATCATGGTGCTGGCCTTCGCCTACGTGCGCTTCACGGGATGCTCGATTGTCTGGCTCGTGCTGGGATGCATCGCCGCCGGCGTGGCAAAGGCGCTCCTCGTCAAGCGGGGGGAGGAGCAGCGATGAGCTTGATCCTCCAGGTATACCTTGCGTTCGTGCGCATCGGCGCCATGGTCTTCGGCGGCGCCTACGCGGCCATCCCCATCGTGGAGCACGAGGTCGTGGTCTCCCAGGCATGGATGACCTATGCGGAGTTCATGGACCTGCTCGCGCTGGACGAGATCACGCCCGGCCCCATCCTCATCAACAGCGCCACCTTCGTGGGCATGCGCGTGGCCGGCATCCCCGGCGCGATAGCGGCGACGCTCGGCTGCATCACCGTGCCGGTCATCGCGGCGCTCGCCCTGCTCTACGTCTTCCGCAAGTACAAGAACACGCCGCTCGTCCAGAGCGTCATGGTCTCGCTCAAGTGCATGGCGGTCGCGCTCATCGCCTCCACCATGATCAAGCTCGGGATTGCCGCGGTCCTGCCCGATGCGCCCTCGGTGGACGCCCTCTACGCGGCCTACGTGTGCGTGGTGATCGCGGCGGCTTTCTGGCTCATGCACGTCA
>CAMNAH010000147.1 GCA_946530775.1 uncultured Coriobacteriales bacterium | reverse complement strand
CGATGCTCGACATCGACCACGGCACCTACCCGTTCGTGACCAGCTCCAACTGCACGGCGGGCGGCGCCGTGACCGGCTCGGGCGTGGGCCCCACCCAGATCGACCGCGTCCTCGGAATCGCCAAGGCCTACATGACCCGCGTGGGCTCGGGGCCGTTTCCCACCGAGCTCTTCGACGAGGTGGGCGAGAAGCTCGGCGAGGTGGGCCACGAGTACGGCGTCACCACCGGTCGCAAGCGCCGCTGCGGCTGGTACGACTCGGTCATCGTGAACTACGCCGCGCGCGTGAACGGCCTCACCGACCTGGCCATCACCAAGCTCGACGTGCTGGGCTGCCTCGACACCATCAAGGTCTGCACGGCCTACGAGTGCGACGGCGTGCGCTACACCACCGTTCCCGAGCACCAGAGCGTGTTCTACCACGCCGTGCCCGTCTACGAGGAGCTTCCCGGCTGGCAGTGCGACATCTCGAACGTCCGCAACTTCTACCAGCTGCCGCGCGAGGCCAAGGACTACATCGACTTCCTCGAGCAGCTCGCCGGCGTGCGCGTCTCCATCATCACCGTCGGTCCCGATCGCGACCAGACCATCAACCGCTATTGGAAGTAACGTGACGTTGGCCGAAGCACCTCAGAAGATCTGCGCTGTCGTTACCGACGCCTGCTGCGACATGCCCGCCGAGTCGCTTGAGCGGCTCGGCGTGTTCGCCTGCGCGGCCGAGCCCAAGGTGGTCGAGCTCGCCGAGCTCTACCGCTCGCTCTTCGAGCAGGGCTTCTCGGCGATCGTCTCGGTGCATGCGAGCACCGTGGTGCCCGCCGCCCGCACGGCCGCAGCGTCTGTGGCCGATGCCGGCGCCGTGAACGTGGTCGACACGCAGCTCGTCTCCGCCGCGCTCTCGCTCGTGGTCGAGCGCGCCGCCCGCGCAGCCGCGGACGGCCTCGATGCGGCGGCTGTTGCCGCGCGCGCCGAGGAGGTTGCCGCCGAGACGGTCTTCTATGTGGTCTCCGATCCCCGCGCCCCGCGCCAGGGCGAGGGCGGCCTGCGCGACCGCCTTGCCTACCTGCGCCGCCGTGCGCTCGCCACGCGCCATCTGGTGCGCATCACGGCCGAGAAGCACCACGTCATGATGGAGTCCGCCGAGCTCTCCGGCATCGCGGGCCGCGTCGCGCAGACGCTCTCCGCATGCTCGCGCAAGAAGGGCGCGCTCTGCTATCTCGACGTCGCGAGCTCCAACTCCGACACCCTCGGCCAGCTCGAGAAGCCCTTCGACACCAACGAGTACGTCTCGCACCATCTCTCATCGTTTATCCCTGCGCCGACGCTCGCCCGCTATGCCGGGCCCGATGCCGTCGGCGTTGCCGTCGTGCCCGAAGCGGTGTACGGCGGTCATAGCACATCGCTCTTCGCCGAGAGCCATACCGAACGAAAGGATTCGATATGACGGACAACAAGGTAAACATCCTGCTTCTGGGTTCGGGCGGCCGTGAGCATGCCCTGCTTGCCAAACTCGCCCAGTCCCCCCGCGCCGGCAAGCTCTATGTGGCGCCCGGCAACGGCGGCATGCTCGGCATGGCCGAGCGCGCCGACGTCGATCCCGAGTCGCCCGTGAGCGTGGCCTCCTGGGCACTTTCCCACGAGATCGGCCTCGTGGTGATCGGCCCCGAGGCACCGCTCATGGAGGCCGTGGCCGATGCCTGCCGCTCCATGCACGTGCCCGTGTTCGGCCCCGACTACGCCGCCGCGCGCATGGAGGGCTCCAAGAAGTTCGCCAAGCAGGTCATGGGCCGCGCCGGCGTTCCCACGGCTGCATGGCGCTCGTTCACCGACGAGCAGGAGTGCCTCGCCTACGTTGCACGTCTCGACGGTCCCTGCGTGGTGAAGGCAGACGGCCTCGCTGCAGGCAAGGGCGTCATCGTTGCCGCGAACGCCGAGGAGGCCGAGGCCGGCGTGCGCGAGTGCTTCTCCGGCGCTTTTGGCGATGCAGGCAACACCGTCCTCATCGAGGAGACGCTCACCGGTCCCGAGTGCTCGCTGCTCGCGCTCACCGATGGCAAGACCGTGGTGCCGCTCGCCACGAGCCAGGACCACAAGCGCGCTTACGACGGCGACAAGGGCCCCAACACCGGCGGCATGGGCGTGTATTCACCGGTTCCGCTGGTGACGCCAGAGGAGCTCGACCAGATGACCGACATTATGGAGCGCGTGGTGGAGCAGCTCGCCAAGGATGGCACGCCCTACTCCGGCTGCCTGTACGGCGGCTTCATGCTCACGCCCGAGGGCCCCAAGGTGCTCGAGTTCAACGCCCGCTTCGGCGATCCCGAGACGCAGGTCGTGCTGCCGCGCATGCACGCCGACCTCGTCGAGGTCATGCTCGCCTGCGATAACGGCACGCTGAGCCCCGATATGATCTCTTGGGATGACGACTGGGCCGTGGCCGTGGTGCTCGCGAGCGCGGGATATCCCGGCGCATACGAGAAGGGCAAGGTCATCACCGGCATCGAGGCTGCGGAGGCGCTCGACGGCATCACCGTCTACCACGCCGGCACCGCGCTGACCGAGGACGGCACGCTCGTGACCTCGGGCGGCCGCGTGCTCGCCGTGACCGCTGTGGCTCCTACGTTCGAGGCTGCGCGCGAGCTCGCCTACAAGGGCGCCGAGCTCATCCAGTTCGAGGGCAAGTTCTTCCGCACCGATATCGGCATGAAGGCCATTCTCGGTCGCGACAATCTTTAGGGGGCACATCATGGCAGCGAAGAACGGTCAGGACATCCAGCAGAGCGGCGCTGACGCCATCATCGAGGCCGATGCCTACACGGCGTCCTCCCTCGACGACCTGCGCGATGCGGCGCAGGGCATGCAGAGCTCTGCGAAGGCCTTCTCGCTTGCGGACGGCGACGGCGCCGTGGGCGCGCCCGTTGCGCGCGACCTGGTGCTGGGCGACGACGATCCCCGCGACGCGGAGCTCTCCGAGACCATCACGGGGGAGGAGACCCTGTTCACGGGCCTTATCTTCGATGTCAACCGCATCCACGTGAAACTGCCCAACGGCCATGAGTCCGCGCGCGATGTGACGCGCCACCCCGGCGCCGTGGGCATCGTGGCGCTCACCGACGACGGGCGCATCTGCCTGGTGCGCCAGTACCGCGCGGCGCTCGGCCGCGTGACGGTGGAGATTCCCGCCGGCAAGCTCGATCCCGGCGAGGATCCGCTCGACTGCGCCAAGCGCGAGCTCAACGAGGAGACGGGCCTGGTTGCCGAGCGCATGGCCTATCTCACCACCATCGCCACCACGCCCGGCTTCACCGACGAGCTCATCCACCTCTATATGGCGACGGGTCTCTCGTTCGGGCCTGCGCACCCCGACGAGGATGAGTTCTTGAACGTGGACCTCGTGCCGCTCGACGAGCTTATCGATGCCGTGCTCGACGGCCGCATCGAGGACTCCAAGACCGTGTGCGGCGCGCTTATCTGCGACGCCGTCGCACATCGCCTGGAGCCGTAACGAGACAAAAGGGACGTTTCCCTTTGTCTCAGAGACAGTTGGGGACAGGTCTTGGCGTGCCCCGCCTGGGAGTTCCTTCTCGGGCGGGGCGCTTTCTTTGTTAAGCGGTTCGCTGCCCCGAAGCAACGTGTGCCGTTCGCGAACGGAGTACACCGTTC
>CAMNAH010000146.1 GCA_946530775.1 uncultured Coriobacteriales bacterium | reverse complement strand
CGGTGGGCATCATGATCGGCCACATCATGCCGTACCTCCAGGACGACGTGCTCGACCTCTTCGCCCGCCAGGATCGGGCGGGCATCGCGCAGCTCGGCCGCGAGCGCCGCGCCATCTTCGCGGTCGTGGACGACCTCGACCGCACCCTCTCGCCCATCGCCGGGCTCTTCGTCACGCAGGCGATCCGCGCGCTCTTCGACGTGGCCCTCGATGCACCGGGCGGCAGGCTCCCCGTGCCCGTGCGCATCATGCTCGACGACTTCGCCAACCTGGGCATCCGCGATATCGACAACGTGCTCTCCGTGGCGCGGTCGCGCGAGCTCTGGGTGACGATCATCTGCCAGAGCCTGACGCAGCTCGAGCAGCTGTACGGCGATCACGGCGCGCGCTCGATTGTGGGCAACTGCGATACGCAGCTGCTCCTCGCAGCGCAGGACCTCGACACCGCGGCGTTCTTCTCGGCATATGCCGACAAGTCTGCCACCACGATCCTGCGCACCCCGCTCGACTGCTGCTGGACCTTTATCCGCGGCAGGAAGGGCTGCATGGCACGCAAGTACCGCCTCGAGAACCACCCGCGCTACGACGAGATGCTCGAAGCCCGTGCGCGCATCGCCCGCTAACCACCCAACCCTTGCGAGAAAGGAACTGCCATGTCCGACAACATCATCTACCTGCCCAGCGTCTACCGCGAGACCGCCGGCGGCGAGATCCGCCACGGCATCGTCGACGAGATGTTCGCGCGCCGCGAGCTCGTCTGCATCGGCGAGATCGACCGCGACCTGGTGAACGCGCTCATCCTGCAGCTCCGCCACCTGCAGCACGAGGACCCGGACGGCGAGATCGCCATCTTCATCGACAGCCCGGGCGGCGCCGTCTCGAGCGGGCTTGCGCTCTACGACGTGATGCAGGCCGTGAGCTGCCCCATCCGCACCGTCTGCCTCGGTACCGCGGCGAGCATGGCCGCGCTCCTGTTCCTCTCGGGCGACATGCGCGAGATGCTGCCCCACTCCACGGTCATGATCCACGACCCGCTCATCCCGGGCGGGGTGGGCGGCAGCGCGCTCGAGCTGCGCAGCGTCGCCGACAAGATCATGCACACGCGCGAGGTGACCGCGCAGGTCATCGCCAAGCACACGGGGCGCTCCCTCGACGAGGTGCTCGCGGCGACCGCGCGCGATGCCTGGTTCGATGCGGACGAGGCCGTTGCCTGGGGCCTTGCCGACCGCATCGTCGAGACAATCTGACCTCCTGCCGGCCAGCCGGGTTTCTCGCAGGAAACGGCCTATAATAGATGAGTTGAAGCAAACCCGTGCTAGGAGCAGCCATGAGCCAGCCTATCCGCAAGATCAACGTCATCGGCCATCAGCACCCCGATACCGACAGCATCTGCGCCGCCATCGCCTACGCCTACCTCAAGAACCAGAAGGGCGACGGCATCGCCTACCAGGCGCGCCGTGCCGGCACCCTCAACCGCGAGACGGCGTTCGTGCTCAAGTACTTCGGCTTCGAGGAGCCGCGCCTCATCACCTCGGTGACGCCGCAGCTCAAAGACGCCGACATCCAGTACACCGTGGGCATCGGCAAGGAGACGAGCCTCTACGCCGCCTGGACCCTCATGCGCGAGCTCAAGATCGACACCCTCTGCATCACCGATGAGGCGAGCGACCTGCTCGGCCTCATCTCCATCAAGGACATCGCCGCCGCGAACATGGACATCTTCGACACGCGCGTCCTGGGCGAGTCGCGCACGAGCTTCGCCAACATCCTCGACACGCTCTCCGCCACCATGGTGTGCGGCGACCCCAACGGCGTCATCGATTCGGGCCAGATCCTCGTGGGCACCACGCCCGAGGTGCTCGAGACCAAGCTCGAGGCGGGCGATGTGGTGCTCGTCACCAACCTCAAGGCAACCCAGCGCCTCGCCATCGAGAAGGGCGCCCGCTGCCTCATCGTCTGCTGCGACGTGCAGGTCTCCGAGAAGACCAAGGCCCTGGCCGAGGAGCACGGCTGCGCCATCATCGCCACGCCCTACGACACCTACGCGGCAGCGCAGCTCGTCTGCATGTCCGCCCCCGTGCGCGCGCACATGCTGCCCGCCGACAAGATCGTCGCCTTCTCGCGCAACACCTCCGTCGAGGACGCGCAGAAGATCATGGCCAAGACCCGCCACCGCTTCTATCCCGTGCTCGACAACGCGGGCCACTACATGGGTTCGGTCACCTCGATCAACCTGCTCGAGCCCAACAAGAAGCACGTCATCCTCGTCGACCACAACGAGCGCACGCAGGCGGTCGAGGGCATCGAGGAGGCCGAGGTCGTCGAGATCATCGACCACCACCGCATCGGCTCGGTCGAGACCTCCGGCCCCGTCATGTTCCGCAACATGCCCGTGGGCTGCACCTGCACCATCCTCTTCGACATGTTCGACGAGCAGCACGTCGAGATTCCCGCCGACATCGCGGGTCTCATGCTCTCGGCCATCCTCTCCGACACGCTGGCGTTCCGCTCTCCCACCTGCACGCAGAAGGATGTGCGCGCCGGCACCGCCCTCGCGCTCATCGCGGGCGTGAACATCGACCAGTACGCCGACGAGATGTTCGAGGCCGGCGCCGACGTATCCGGACGCTCCGCCGAGGAGGTCTTCGGCCAGGACTTCAAGGTCTTCTCCCGCGGCCACGTACGCTTCGGCGTGGGCCAGGGCTCCTACCTCACTGAGAAGAGCCGCCTGGCGGCCGAGGAGCTCATCGGGCCCTATCTCGCAGAAGCAGCCGTCAAGGAGGACCTGCCGCTGCTGTTCTACCTCTTCACGGACATCAAGACCAAGACATCCGACGTCCTCATCTACGGTCAGGACGGCGAGCTTGTCGTCGAGCGTGCCTTCGAGGTGGATGCCCAGGACGGCAAGGCCGTGCTTCCCGGCGTCGTGAGCCGCAAGAAGCAGGTCGTCCCGCCGCTCATGGCCACGATCCAAAACCTCATCAACGAGCGCGAGGAGTAGCGTGGAGCTCTTCTCCGTCCAGTTCCTCATATTCCTCTGCTGCGCGTGGTGCGCATACTACGTGCTCGGACGCGTTGCGCCCAAGCAGCAGTGGTGCGTCCTGCTCGCCGCGAGCCTCGTGTTCTATGCGATCGCCGGCAGCTGGCAGACCCTCGTCTTCGTGGTGCTCGCCGCGGCCGTCACCTGGGGTGCCGCCCGTGCGCTCGAGATGCTCGAGACGCGCAGCAAGGAAGCCCGCAAGGCCGTCTCCGACCGCGCCGAGAAGAAGGCCGTGAAGGCCCGCTTCCAGGTGCGCAAGCGCCTCGTGCTCATCGCCGCGCTCGCCATCTGCCTGGGCGTGCTCGGCTACCTCAAGTACTGGGACACCATCCTGCACTACCTCATGCCGAGCGCCGGCACCCTCGGGCTCGTGCTGCCCCTGGGCATCTCGTTCTTCACCTTCCAGGCAACGGGATACGTGATCGACGTCTACAACGGCAAGGAGGCCGCGGAGCCCGACTTCGCCAAGCACCTGCTGTTCGTGTCGTACTTCCCGCAGCTCATCCAGGGCCCCATCAACAAGCACCGCACGCTCGCCGCCCAGCTCACGGCCCCGCATGCGCCAGATACGCACGGCATGCGCAGGGGCGCGCTGCGTCTGGCGCTGGGCATCTTCAAGAAGTTC
>CAMNAH010000145.1 GCA_946530775.1 uncultured Coriobacteriales bacterium | reverse complement strand
CCCATGTGCAGGTCGCCCGAGGGATACGGGAACATCTCGAGGACGTACTTCTTGGGACGTGCGGAATCATCGCGCGCCTTGAAGGTCTGCTCGTCCTCCCAGATCTTCTGCCACTTGGTCTCTATGGCCTCAGCATCGTATGCCGGGATGGTCTTCTCGTCTGCCATGGGTACCTCCATATGAGTTTCAGAGCAACGTTCCTATTGTAGTCAAAATAACGCTGGTATCATAGGAATTGCCAGCTTGAAAGGAAGATGCAATGTATGAGCGCATAGACAGGCACGCGGCGCGTATGCCCAAGCGGGACCTCTCGCTCGTCCCGCATGTCGTCCTCATCATCGTGCTCTCCGTCGTGCTCATCGTTCCCATAGGCTGCATGTGCCTTACGATGTATCGCTTCCAATGCTTCAAGCAGGACCTTGCCGCGAGCATGGCGCATGCCGAAGATGCCGGGATACTTGACCGAGATCGCGCAAACCGCTTCTTCGGCACCGTCGTCGACGCGGGCATGGGAAAGCCTCAGGACGCGATTCCCACTTGGGAGCCCGCACGCATCGAGTTCGGAGACGGCAGCACGCTCGAGCTCTGGCAGGTCGCCATCGATGGCGATTCCGATACGCCCGGCACGCTCATCCGCTATACGCGTGCAGATGGCGACGTATTCGCCTATGACACGGACCGATTGGACTTTCAGCTGCTCGTGGACACGGTGGGCATTGGCTAGCCCAGGTGCTCGGCCAGATACTCCTCGAGGCCGGCAAGCACATCATCCGAATAGAGCGGGTCGCTCGCATGACCCATGCCCGGCGCGAGGATGAGCTCTACGCGATCCTCACCCAGTTTTGCGACGAGCTCATCATAGAGGCGCGTCGAATGCAGATAGGGCACGGTGATGTCCGCGTCACCGTGGATGATCCACACATCGAGCCCCTCGAGGCTGTTCTTGCCGATGTAGTAGTGCGGATCGTAGACGTTGCGCTCCTCCTCGGTCATCTCCGAGACGTTCTTGCGGAACCATGCGCTCACGAAGTCCTCGTAGCCCATGAGAAGGTCGGGCGATGCCCAGGAGTTGGCGATATCGCGCACGGGTTTGGGGATGCCGAGCTCTTCCCAATCCTCGGCGGCACCGGTGTTGTCGATATGGCCGTAGTAGTCGACGAGCACGTCCACATGCGCGGACACGTCGCCGAGCTCATCCTGGCCGATGAAGGCGAGATCATTGAACTCGGTGTCGTCGGTCACCGAGCACATCGTGGCAAGATATCCGCCTGCAGACTCGCCGAACACGGCGATATGGCTCGCGTCATAGCCGTACTCGTCGGAATGTGCGCGCAGGAAGCGAATGGCCGCTTTGCAGTCGAGCAGGGCGCCGGGGAACGGCTCCTCCTGCGCGAGGCGGTAGTTCACGCTTGCACATGCATAGCCATGGTCGCGGAAATAGCGGTACATGAGCTGAGCCTGCCTGGTCTGGGAGTCTCCCAAAACGAAGCCGCCGCCGTGGATGATCACGAACAGCTTGGGCACCGAGCCATCGACGGTATCGGGAACGTACAGGTCGAGGTACTGCGATGGAGATTCGGTGGCGTAGGGCACGCCGACGTAGCTCTCTCCCCCATCCCACTCGGCGGACTCGTCGAGCGGAACGCTTCCCACCGTGAGGTTGCACCAGATGGCGCGCACAGCCTTGGGATATGCGATGACGCATAAGCCCAGCACAACAGCGATGATAATCAGGATTCCGACAAGGATGCGGATGATAGGCTTGTTCATATCGGGAGCACCTTCAAATGCGAGGCGGATAAACACTACTGCTAGTGTAGCGTTTCCACGACCCAACTTCGGCGCTCATGCAACGGTGCAATGCGCGGCAGCGCGACAAGGACAATGGCGAGTCCGACACCAGCGGAGACCGCAGCGATAAGCAGCGTCGAACGCACACCGAGCATCTGGAAGAGCGCACCGCCCACGAAGGACGAGAAGATCGCAGACGCCGTGGTGACGAGCGAGAAACACGCCTGGGCCTTCACAAGATCGCTAGCACGAGCAACCCGTGCGGCAAACGAGACGGACGACGTTGTGAAAAGACCGTAGCTGAAGAGCTGGAACGAATAGGCAAAGGTGAGCTGGAGCACGGTCGAGGCGGCCCAGATGGCGATCGCCTTCGCCGTGAACATGACAAGCGAGAACAGAAGGACGCTTCCCGCATCGAAATGCTTCTCGATATGTGAGAAGAGCACCATGCCGGGAATCTCGAGGAGGGCGGCAAGCGCGATGATGAGGCCCATATCGGAGTTGTCTCCCCCGACGTTCTCCACGATCACGATCGAGAAATAGCTCCCGAGCGCATGGTGCAGGTAGACGAGCCCGATGCCGAAGAGGAGCAGCATGAGCCAGAGGTTCTCGCGGATGAACTCGGGCCAGCTGCTCGCAGCACCAGACGCTGCTCCCGCATCGCGAAATCCTTGAGCGCCGCGTGCACGCACATCGCGCTCGCACATCGCAAGCAGGATGAGGAAGACGGCGGCTGCAGCACAGACCGCCAGCGGCACGAGCCGGATGCCGAACCGCTCGACCGCGAAGCCGAGGCTTGATGACGTGGCCGCCCAAGCAAGCGATCCCACGGCGCGACAGGCCCCGAAGTCAATGGACCTATCCTGATCGAGCTGATACTTCACGGCCGTGACGAACACATTCGCCGAGATGGAGCACGTTGCGGAAAACGTCCAAAGCACTGCCATGACGGGCCCGGACGGCATGAGGAGCGCCTGCACTGCAGAGCTTGCGAGCATGGCAAGCGTGAGCACGACGACGATGCGGATCGGCGAGAACCGCTCGTCGGCATCGGCACGCTCGGAGAGCAGCGGCTGCACGACTGCGGCGAGCACGTTCGCCAAACCGAGCATGATGCCCACGTCCACGCTCGAGAAGCCCACAGCGAGCAGGTGTGCGGAACCGAACCCCGCTATAGGGCAGCAGACCACCCAGAAGATGGCCTGCACCGCGGCATACGTTATGTTGAGCCTCGCTTTGAGCCCCATGCAAGAATCCTTATGGAAAAGGCGCGTCTAGCGGAAGTTCACGCTCTGGTCGGTGTCCTTGAGCACGACGTCATGAGCGCCGCCCTCGACGAGCGAGGTCGCGGAGACGAGCGTGATCTTGGCCTTGTCACGCAGCTCGCAGAGGTTCAGCGCACCGCAGTTGCACATCGTGGAGCGCACCTTGAGAAGCGACCCCTGCACGTTTTCCTTGAGCGGGCCGGCATAGGGCACGTAGGAGTCGACGCCCTCGACGAAGGAGAGGCCCTTCTTCTCGTCGCCCAGGTCGTAGCGCTGCCAGTTGCGCGCACGCGCGGAACCCTCGCCCCAGTACTCCTTCATGTAGGTGCCGTTCACGCTGACGCGACGCGTGGGGCTCTCGTCGAAGCGCGCGAAATAGCGGCCGAGCATGAGGAAGTCAGCGCCCATGGCGAGCGCGAGGGTCATGTGGTAGTCGTAGACGATGCCGCCGTCGGAGCACACGGGCACGTAGATGCCCGTCTCCTCGAAGTAGCGGTCACGCTCGGCGCACACGTCGATGAGCGCGGAGGCTTGGCCGCGGCCAATGCCCTTCTGC
This sequence comes from uncultured Coriobacteriales bacterium, assembly GCA_946530775.1. The sequence goes on along the minus strand of CAMNAH010000145.1, from coordinate 59 downwards.
TCACGGGTGATGCAGATGGAGCCGCCGCCGATGCCCACCTTGACGAAGTCGGCGCCGCA
>CAMNAH010000144.1 GCA_946530775.1 uncultured Coriobacteriales bacterium | reverse complement strand
AGCAGAGCACGCGCAGGGGCGACGGTCCCAGCACGCGGGCGATCTTCTCGCCGAAACCTCCGTAGAGCACGCCGTTCTCGAGCGAGACCACGAGGTCGTGCGAGCCCTCGAGGGCGAACAGCAGCTTGCGGTCGAGCGCCGAGAAGGTCGTTGCGGAGATGAGCGTGGGGACGATGCCGTACTCGCCGGCAAGCTCGTCCGCGACGGTCTCGGCAAGCTCGATGGTGGGGCCGAGCGCGACCAGGGCGACCTTGGAGCCGATGCGGCGGGTCTCGAAGCGGGCGATGTCGGAGGCGGAGAAGGTCACTTCCGGCCCATGCGCGACCTTATCGGGTACGCGGATGACGACCGGGCGCTCGGCCTGGTCGATGGACCAGTCGAGCATGGCGAGGTATTCCTCCGCCGTGGAAGGCGCAAGGCAGGTGAGGCCGGGAACGTTGCCCGTATAGGCAAGGTCGAAGACGCCCAGATGCGTGGCGTCGATGGATGAGAAGCCGGCCTGGAACACGAGCACGGTGGCGGGGCTCTGGTTGAGGGCGAGATCCTGGACGATCTGGTCGTAGGCGCGCTGCAAAAACGTGCTTGCCACGAAGAAGACGGGCTTGGCCCCGCCACGTGCGAGCGCCGCCGTGAAGGTGACGGCATGCTGCTCGCAGATGCCCACGTCGACGTAGCGGTCGCCGGCGGCCGCGCGGAACTCGGGCGTGAGGCCGGCGCCTCCGGGCGTTGCAGCGTTGATGACCACGATGGAGGGATCTTCGGCCATCTTCTCGAGCATGCGCGTGCGCGTAATGGCGGTGTAGGTCTCGGCGTTATCTCCGGATCCGCCCTTCTTGACGGAGTGCGCGGCCTCCTTGTTCTGCTCGGCCCACGCGACGCCCTTGCCCTTGAGGGTGTGGATGTGCACCACAACGGGATGATCGATGTCCTTGACCTGCTCGAAGGCCTCGATGAGGTCGGGAATGGAGTTGCCGTTCTCGACGTAGCGGTAATCGATGCCCATGGAGGTGAAGTAGTTGTTCACAGCCGCGCCATCCGTAGCGCGCAGCTCGGCGAAGTTGCCGTAGAGGCTGCCCTGATCCTCGGCGATCGACATCTCGTTGTCGTTCAGCACGATGATGAGGTTCGAGTTGAAGGTGGCGGCATTGTCGAGACCCTCGAAGGCCTCGCCGCCCGAGAAGCAGCCGTCGCCGATGAAGGCGACCACGTTGTGCTTCTGACCCAGCACGTCGCGTGCCTTCGCGAAACCGCAGGCCAGGCTGATGGACGTGGAGGTGTGGCCGCACCTGAACCAGTCGTGCTCCGACTCCTCGGGATTGGTGAAGCCCGAGATCTCATTCATATGTTCGTCGTCGATGAAGCCATAGGCGCGACCGGTGAGCATCTTATGCGTATAGCACTGATGGGAGGTATCGAAGATGAGATGGTCGCGCGGGGAGTCGAACACGCGATGCAGCGCGATGGTGGCCTCGACAACACCCAGATTGGAAGCGAAGTGCCCGCCCAGGGCATCGATGCGCTTCACAATGGCCGCGCGAATCTGGCTTGCAAGCTCGTCGAGCTGCTCATACGACAGCGCGTCGAGATCGCGCGGACCGGTTATGCTCTTGAGAAGGTCGAAGTCCATGCACTCCCCCATGTCTTCCCCCAAAACATGCTGCTTGTTAGCGTGACATATTATCCCTGCAAAACCGACTCCAAGTAGCGTTTTACAGATAACAAACAAGCCATTTTTTATACGAGAACAACAAGTTGGCCATCTCGGAGCTCTGCGGAACGCGGGATGCGAGGCGGGCTTCCATTCCTCTTCTCACTCGACGGGCTCTCCCGAGAAGTTCAGGCCCTCCGTGAGCTCGCGGGCATTCTCGAGCGTGAACTGGTCGGCGAAGAGCTGCGCCTCGGCCTTCGCCACCGCGCTCTGAGCGCGATCATAGAGGTCGAGGAAGCTGTCGGTGCTCGTGACGGGCAGGAACGGATGGCTCCACTGCGCATGCTCGTGGTTGTCGAGGCGCGTCACGCTCGCATGCACCGCGCGGTGCGACATGCCGCAGTAGAACGAGAACGGTGCGCGCTTCGCCAGGCGCTCGATGCCGCCGATAAGGGCGCGCTTGCCGCCCTTGGGCGAATAGAACAGGCGGTTGGCGACTCGGAACAGGTGCGTCGCCATCGAGAACGTGTTGGGAGCGATCTCATGCCCGAAGACCTGCGGGATGGCGCGCTCGTACAGTGCATCGATGGCGCTCAGCACCTCGGCGCTGCCATGCAGCACCTCCTCGTAGGGCTTGTACTGCTCGATGGTGCAGGAGCGCTTGCGATAGAGCATCATCTCGTCGATCTCGCGCTCGATGTTCGCATGGACGGTGCTGTGGTAGGTCTGCGCGAGGCCTCCCCTGCCCGACTCGCAGAGCGCGTGCTCCTGCGCGAAGATGAGGGGATGCGCCGTGCGGTCGAGCAGGTAGTGGCAGAGAAAACCCGCGAGATAGGCGCGGGCGAAGGTCCTATCGTCGCCCTCGAGCGTGTCGAGCGCGGAGCGGAAGGCAAAGAAGAGCTCGGAGGGCTTCTCGTCGTGCATGATCTCGCCCACGTGCGAGTTCTTATCGAAAAGCGGGTTTCCCACCAGGTAGAAGAGCGGGTCTGGGCCCTGGTTTCCCAGCAGGAAGGCATCCATCTCGTCGGTGGTCGTGAAGCCGAGCTCTCGGGCAACGCCCGCATAGGCATCGCGCCCGAAGAAATCGTGGGTGAGAACAGACGGCATGGCTCCTCCTCTTGCTCAAGCGGTCATTCCATTCGATTATACGAGCGGGCGCTCATAAACCGACCCGTTATGACCCTTCGCGTAGCTTTCTCTGCGGTAAGCGCTAAATTCGGTTTGAACAATCATACAATGTGTGCATCGTTTCGGCTTAAGAAGGAGACCGTCTATGGCAGAGAAAACGAAGCTGACCACAGCCGAGAAGAGCTGGATCCTCTACGACGTGGGCAATTCCGCGTTCACCATGCTCGCATGCTCGCTCATCCCCATCTGGTTCAAGGATCTCGCCATCGGCGACCCCGCGCAGGGACTCCTTACGAGCGATCAGGCCACCGCGTACTATTCCATCGCCATCTCGATCGTGACGGTCATCGTCGCGGTGCTCGGCCCCATCTGCGGCGTGCTCGCCGACCATAAGGGCCGCAAGAAGATCTTCTTCACCACTGCGGTCTCGCTGGGCGTCATCGGCTGCATCGCGAACGGCTTCGCGACGAGCTGGGTCGCCTTCATCGTGATCTACGTGCTCGCCCGCATCTTCTACCAGATGTCGCTCGTCATCTACGACTCCATGCTCAACGACGTTACCGTGGAAGAACGCATGGATCAGGTCTCCTCCTACGGCTATGCCTGGGGCTATATCGGAAGCTGCATCCCCTTCATCGTTGCCATGGTGGCCTATATCCTCTCGGGCGGCCTCTCCGAGGACCTCATGATCTTCTCGCCGTTCGTGGGCAAGGTCATCGGCTACTCCGTCACCGGCATCTGGTGGTTCGCCGTCACCGTTCCGCTGCTCAAGAACTACGAGCAGGTCAACTTCACCGACACGCAGCACGCTGTGGCCATGGTCTTCTCCAAGATCGGCGCCACGCTCAAGAAGATCGCCACGCAGGACAAGAAGGTCCTCTTCTTCCTCATCGCCTTCTTCCTCTACATCGACGGCGTGGGCACCATCATCGACAACTGCATCAACATCGGCACCGACC
>CAMNAH010000143.1 GCA_946530775.1 uncultured Coriobacteriales bacterium | reverse complement strand
ACGCAGGTCATGGCCTCGAGCTTCTCGAGGGTGAGCGCGCCGGCCTCCACGGCATCGATCATGCCCTGGTCCTCGGAGACGGGGATGAAGGCGCCCGAGAGCCCGCCCACGTAGGAGCTGGCCATGATGCCGCCCTTCTTGACCTGGTCGTTCAACAGCGCGAGCGCCGCGGTGGTGCCGGGGGCGCCGGCTTTCTCCACGCCGATCTCGCAGAGGATGTCGGCAACGGAATCGCCGATCGCGGGCGTGGGCGCCAGCGAGAGGTCCACCACGCCGAAGGGCACGCCCAGGCGGGCGCTCGCCTCGCGCGCGACCAGCTGGCCCACGCGCGTCACCTTGAATGCCGTCTTCTTGATGGTCTCGCAGAGCACCTCGAAGCTCTCGCCGCGCACGCTCTCGAGCGCGTGCTTCACCACGCCGGGGCCGGAGACGCCCACGTTGATGACGCAGTCGCCCTCGGTGACGCCGTGGAAGGCGCCCGCCATGAAGGGGTTGTCATCGGGTGCGTTGCAGAACACGACCAGCTTGGCGCAGCCGATGGAATCGCGGTCGGCTGTGGCCCGCGCCGTCTCGAGCACCACCTCGCCCATGAGGCGCACCGCGTCCATGTCGATGCCCACGCGTGTGGACCCGAGGTTGACCGACGAGCACACCAGCTCTGTCGACGCCAGCGCCTGCGGAATCGAGCGGATGAGCAGCTCCTCGGCGGGCGTCATGGCTTTGGTCACCAGCGCGGAGTAGCCGCCGATGAAGTTGACGCCCACCTCGTGCGCGGCCGCGTCGAGCGTCTTGGCCAGCTCGACGAAGTCCTCGGGCGTCTTGCAGGCCGCCCCGCCCACCAGCGCGATGGGCGTGACCGAGATGCGCTTGTTGATGACCGGCACGCCGTACTCGCGTGCGATGGCCTCGCCCGTGGACACGAGGTCGTGGGCGCGCAGGCAGATCTTGTTATAGATGTTGGCTTTAAGCTGCTCGAGGTCGGGTGTGATGCAGTCGAGCAGGCTGATGCCCATGGTGATGGTGCGGACGTCGAGGTTCTCCTCCTCGACCATCTGGTTGGTCTCGCGGACCTCGGAGATGCTGATCATGGCGCCTCCCTAGATGCGGTGCATGGAGTCGAAGATCTCCTCGCGCTGGCACTTCACGACCACGCCGAGCTCCTCGCCGCAGGCCTCGAGCTCGTCTGCGACCACATCGAACGGCGCCGTCGCGGCTGCCATGTCGACGATCATCATCATGTTGAAGAAACCCGAGACGATGGTCTGTGAGATGTCGAGGATGTTGATGTTGTGCTCGGCCATGTAGGTGCACAGGCGTGCGATGATGCCCACCGCGTCCTTGCCCACAACCGTTACGATGACGCGCTTCATGCGAGGCTCCTTATCTGCGGCTCTTCGATGCTTAAATCTTACCGTAAGAGAGAAAATGAGACCTTTCCTGCGCTACCATCGTAAAAAGTTCGATTCCAAACGCACATAATAGACGGCAGGTTTGTTTCGAGCAGCAAGGACTCCAACATGGATATGACATCGCTCACCACCTTCAAGACGCTTGGCGAGATCAACACCGCCATCGGGCAGGCGGGTTCGCTCGACGCCGCCCTCAAGGCCGGTCTCAAGATCATCCGCGACAACCTTAAGGCGGAGATGGCGGTCATCTGGTACTACGACAAGGATGGCGACAAGAAGCTTCACCCTGCCTACTGGGTTGCGCCGAACGACCTCACCGATAAGTACCACTCCGTGGGCGAGGGCGCAGTGGGCAGGTCCTACCAGTCGCAGAAGGCCATCAGATCCCTGTGGTTCGAGACCGATCCCGACCCCTCCACGCAGCTCGACTTCGAGGGCATCGACATCGCGACCGCCATCTGCGCGCCGTTCTCGAGCCCCTTCGAGGACCTCGGCGTGGTGCAGGTGGTCAACAAGGTGGGTGGCGACCGCTTCACCGAGGACGACGCCGACGTCGTCGAGATTATGAGCATGCTCGTGGCGCAGGCCATCGCCAAGAACGAGGACCGCTTCGAGACCTGGGAGCATGGCGAGACGGTCATCGAGCTGCGCAACATCACGCGCGAGTTCCAGAACGGCGATACCATCTCCAAGATCCTGCGCGGCATCAACCTCGATGTGTACGAGGGCGAGTTCCTCGTGCTGCTCGGCGAGTCGGGCTGCGGCAAGTCCACGCTCCTCAACATCATCGGCGGCATGGATAAGCCCACCTCGGGCGAGTTCCGCTGCTTCGGCCAGGACTTCTCGAATGCCGACCAGAAGACGCTCACCGAGTATCGCCGCCACAACATCGGCTTCATCTTCCAGAGCTACAACCTCATGCCCAACCTCAACGCCTATCAGAACCTCGCGCTCATCGCCGAGCTGGTGGATGATCCGCTGCCCATCGACGAGGCGCTCGCCAAGGTGGGCATGGCCGAGAAGGCCAAGAGCTACCCCTCGCGCCTCTCCGGCGGCCAGCAGCAGCGCATCTGCATCGCGCGCGCCCTGGTCAAGCGCCCCAAGCTCATCCTCGCCGACGAGCCCACGGCCGCCCTCGACTACACCACCTCCATCGAGGTCCTCACCGCCATGGAGGAGGTCGTCGCCTCCGGCACCACGATGGTCATGGTCACCCACAACGAGGAGATCGCCCGCATGGCCAACCGCGTGGTGCGCCTGCGTGGCGGACGCCTCCACGAGGTGACCGTCAATCGCCACCCGGCCCACGCCGCCGATCTCGTCTGGTAGGGTGCCGCGGATGAAGAAGACACAGTTCATAGAGCTGATCGCGCATGTCCGCGCGACGCTCGTCTCATTTTTGTCCATCGTCATGTTCGTGGCGCTGGGCGTGGGCGTGTTCCTGGGCATCCGCGGGTCCGCCCGAGCCCTCGAGCGCTCGGCGGAGCAGCTCTTCGCCGAGAACTCGTTCCACGACTTCGAGATCCTCTATCCGTACGGCATGTCGGAGGATGACATTGCCGCCATCCGCGCCATCGACGGCGTCGACCTGGTCGTGCCCAACTACCGCGCCTACGTGTCGCATGCCATAGGGGATACGAACACCACCTTCGCGCTCCACTCCCTCACCGAGGGCGTGAACACGTGCACGGTGGTCGAGGGCGAGCTGCCCACCAGGCCCGACGAGATCGCGCTGGGATCGTTCTATGCCCGCGCCAACGACATCAAGGTGGGCGATACCATCGAGTTCGAGCACGATGCCACCAACGCCGACGATGCCGATGGCATGCGCTACCTCACCCAGGGCAGCTTCAAGGTCACGGCGCTCGTGACCAACCCGCTCTACCTCACCCAGGCTGGCGGCACGCTGGGCGTGGCCGCGACGGGCGGCTCGATTGAGTCGTACGCGTTCCTGCCGGAGTCGTCGTTCGACGCCGACGCGTTCATGGGCCTCTATCCTGCGGCCTACGTGCGCGCCGAGTCCCTGCGCGGCAACTTCACGTTCACCGATGCCTACCGCAGCGGATCCACAGCCCTCAAGGCCGAGATCGAGGCCGTGGGCGAGCCGCGTGCCAAGGCCCGCTACGACGAGATCTATGCCGAGGCCAAGAGCCAGCTCGACGAGGCGGAGGCCCTTATCAAGGACGGCGAGGCGCAGCTCGATGCGGGTAGGCGCCAGATCGAGGAGGGCGAGGACGCCCTCACGCGCGGCGAGCTCCAGCTCGAGATGGCCATCCAGCAGCTCGAGACCGGCCAGGCCACCTACGACGAGACCGCCGCCACGGGC
>CAMNAH010000142.1 GCA_946530775.1 uncultured Coriobacteriales bacterium | reverse complement strand
AGCTCGTCCTTCTTCCACACGTACTCGCCGGTGCCATCGTGGTTGGGATAGAGGCGCTTCTTCTTGCCGCGGGTCTGCTCGTAGCGGCTCATGTAGTTGGAGTAGTGCGGCAGGATGATGCTCGCATCGTCCATGCCCTCCATCCACATGGGCTTCCACTCCAGCGACACGTAGCCGTCGTAGTCGATCGAGGCGAGCGCGCGGACCATCTCGGGAATGGGCAGCGTGCCCTCGCCGATGATGGTGTAGCGGCTCTGGTCGTCGGAGTCGCGCAGGTGCACGTGGCGCACGTAGGCGCCGAGGTTCTTGATGGTGGTGTCGGCATCCTCGCCGTGGTCGCGGAAGGGATGGTGGATCTCCCAGAGCGCGGCCAGGTAGTCGCTCGCGAAGTCGTCCATGAGCTCGCGCAGGCGCGCGGTGTCGGAGTAGATGCCGGTGGTGCGGATGAGCACGCACACGTTCGCGGCCTCCGCGGTGGGCAGGAGCGCCTCGAGGTTGGCGCGCACAGCTGCATCGTCATCGCGGTAGACGGGCGCGGAGACGCACGGAATCTGCATGGCGCGGGCCGTCTCGATGTTCGCGAGCATGAGATCCACGCTCGCAGCCTCGGCGAGGTCGCACGAGGCGTCGAGACACGGGATGCGCAGGCCCTGCTCGCGGAGCTGGCGGGCCGTGGCCACGGCGTTGTACTTATCGAAGGGACCGCCGCGCTGGATAAGATCCTGGCGCTTGAAGAGGTCGTAGACCTCGATGCCCACGAGGTCGGCGTCGAGCGCCGCCTCCACGAGCTCATCCCAAGAGAGGCGCTGCCAACCGCGCGTGGAGAAGGACAACCTCATTACTCGGCCTCCTCGTACGCGATCTTGTTGAGGGCGTTGACATAGGCCTGGATGGACGAGCCCACGATGTCCATGGAGATGCCGCGGCCGGAGTAGAGCTTGCCGTTCGAGAGCAGGCGCACGACCGTCTCGCCCATGGCCTCATGACCCTCGGTGACGGCGCGAATCTGGAAGTCGTCGAGCTCGTAGTGGTGGTGCGTGATCTGCTCCATGGCGAGGAACGCCGCGTCGATGGGGCCGTCGCCCAGCGAGACACCCTCGATGATCTCGCCGTTCTTGTCGATCTTGACATGCGCCATGGCGGAGATATCGCTGCCGCTGTTGATGACGTAGCTCTGGACCTGATAGGTGGCCGGCACCTGCAGCGCCACAGAGGCGATGATGGCGTCGAGCTCGCGCGCGCCCACGACCTCCTTGTGCTTGAGAACGTCCTGCACGGCCTCCCAGACCGCCTGGCCGTCCTCGGCGTTGAGGTCGTAGCCGAGCTCGCGGGCGGCCTTGAGCACGTCGGCCACGCCGTCGGAGAACGAGAGCGCCAGGTCGGGCGCGCTATCCTGCACGCCGGAGTCGAACGGGGAGTTCTTGCTCCTGCGCGTGCTGCAGAGCCACACGATCTGGCCCACGATGCGGCGGAGCTCCACCGTATGCAGGCAGCACTGCCCACCGAAGAGCTCCTCGCGGGAGGTGAGGACCGCGGCGATGTTGGCGAGCGAGGCGGTGTCGTCGCCGGCGGCGACCACCTTGACCTCGCGGGCGCCGGCCATGAGCGCGGCGATGGAGCATGCATCGGCCATGGCGGTGGTGTTCTTGACGGCGACGCCCACGGTCACCTGGGAAAGCGCGGGGATGGTCTCGAGCAGCCCGGTGAGGAACGCGGCGAACTCGTGGCCCAGCATGGTGCCGGCGGCGTCGCACACCGTGACGGTAGTGGCACCGGCCTCGATGGCGGCCTCGATGGCGCTCTTGAGGAACGCCTCGTCGGCGCGCGTGGCGTCCTCAGCGAGAAACTCCACGTCGGCGGTGCGGGCGGCGCAGGCCGCGACCGTGGCCTTGATGGCCTCGAGCATGGCATCGGGCTTCTTGTGCGAGAGGTACTCCATTTGCACGGTGGAGACGGGCGCCATCACCTGCAGGCGCGGGTGGACGGCCTCCTTAAGGGCATCCCAGGTCTCGGCCACGCTCTCCTCGGTCAGCTCGACGGGCACCGCGAGGACGCTGTCCTTCACGGCAGAGGCGAGCGACTTCACGCGCAGCGCGTCGGCGCGGGAGTTCGAGAGTCCTTCGACCTCGATGACGGATAGGCCTAGTCGGTCAAGCAGCTTCGCGATCTCCAGCTTACCTTTGAAGGTAAGGGAAGCCTCACCGCTCTTCGCGATTTGCTTCATGGTGATATCGCTGATCTTGACACTGGCCATCTAACTTCCCGCCTTTCGCTGCTCGAAAATTGCAAGTCTCATGACGGTAGTCCATAATCCGCGCGCGCAACGGTTTTGTCGTTAAATCGTTACCATTGGAAATGATACCGACATCGTCTCTTGGAGAAAGGATCCGCCATGCTCGAAGTGGGAACCAAAGCGCCCGATTTCACCCTCCCCGACCAGAACGGCGAGATGCATTCGCTCTCCGACTACCGCGGCAGCAAGGTCATCCTCTACTTCTACCCCAAGGACATGACGAGCGGCTGCACCAAGCAGGCCTGCGCCTTCGGCGAGCTCTATCCGCAGTTCCGCGAGAAGGGCGCCGTGGTGCTGGGCGTCTCCAAGGACACCGTGGCGTCGCACAAGCGCTTCGAGGAGAAGTACGGCCTGCCCTTCACGCTGCTCTCCGACCCCGAGAAGGAGGTCATCAGCGCCTACGACGTGCTCAAGGAGAAGAAGCTCTACGGCAAGGTCTCCCTCGGCGTGGTGCGCACGACCTACCTCATCGACGAGGACGGGATCATCGCCAAGGCGTTCGACAAGGTCAAGGCGGCGGACAACCCCCAGCAGATGCTGGGCGAGCTGGCATAAGGGCACGGGTGCGGGCGAGCCCGATGGCGCAGCGCGGTCAGACGCACATCATCAGGAGCGAGGCGGACCTTATCGCCTCGGACGACGCCGTGGACCGCGCGGTCTGCGGCAGGTCGCTCGCATGCCGCGAGAAGACGCGCCTTGCCGGCGAGCATGCCCATGACCCCACGCCTACGCCCTATTTCGTGCTCGAGGAACTCTTCGCGCACTTCTCCTTCAGCGAGCGCTCGCACCTGCTCGATGTGGGCTGCAGCACGGGACGCGTGCTCGCGCACTTCCTGCGCAGCGGGTATCCCGGCTGTGCGACGGGCATCGAGCTCGACCCCGAGCTCGCCGAAGCGGCGCGCGCATGGACCGCAGCGCATCCGAATCTCGAGGCGCTCCAGGGCAGCGTGCTCGACCTCGATCTTTCCGTGTTCACCGACTTCTACCTCTTCAATCCCTTCGACGCGAACGTGTTGCAGGCCTTCATCGCGCAGATCGAGGAGCAGGTGGGCCATCCCTGCACCATCGTGCACATGTCGGACAACGGCGACACCTGGTGGTACCAGGGCCGCGCGGGCTGGACCGAGCTCGCAAGCGGGCGGTTCCAGGACTACATCAACGAGCGCGGATACCCCGTGACCATCTATGAGGACCCGCAGCATTTCACGGTATGGCGCTATACTCCTAGCATGGCAGTCTGAACGGATTTCGAAAGGAGCCCGCGGTGGAGCTCCGCGGCCTCAATGTCGATTCCGAGAAGCAGCTTGCCCGCTTCGATGCCGTCGCCGATTACGGTGAGGACGACCTCGAGGAGCTGCGCGCGGCGCTCGTGGCGCGGTGCAGCGAGGCTCTACCCGGCTGGACATTCGAGGCGCGCGTACTCCCCGACATGGGCGACTGAGACAA
>CAMNAH010000141.1 GCA_946530775.1 uncultured Coriobacteriales bacterium | reverse complement strand
AAGCCCTCACCGCCTTTTGAGACAAAAAACCGCAGGAATTTGTCCCAAAAGGCTGTGGAATATGCCTCGAAAGGCGCGGGGTCATTTTGCGGAGAAGCCGCTGAGCTGCTAAAATAGACCAGCTAGGCAAACGAAACTAAAACGCAGCAGGAGAGGGCCTTGGCAACCCAGCCGCTCGACAGAACGCAGGTGCGCAATATGCCGCTTGACGGTGAGCCCGTCGAGCAGGTCCTGCTCGGCCGCTATCGCGTGCTGGGCAGCGCGGGCAACGGCGGCTTCGGCAGCGTCTTCACCTGCTGGGATACGCGCCTGCAGCGTCGCGTGGCCATCAAGCGCATCCCCATCATCAACCCCTATTACCTCGACGACAACCCCATGGCCTCGACGGCCGACGAGGTGCTCGCCGAGGCCCGCACGGCCTGCCTGCTCGCCCATCCCAACATCGTGACCGTGTTCGACTTCGAGATCGATGCGAGCTATGCCTACCTCGTTATGGAATACGTGGACGGCCTCACCGTGGCCGAGCTCCTGCAGCGTGTGGAGGGCGGAACGCTTACCCACCAGGAGGTCGCGCACATCCTCTCCTCGGTAGCGGACGCGCTCGCCTTCGCACACGAGAACGGCGTGCTTCACCTGGATATCAAGCCCACCAACATCATGATCGACCGCGCCGGCACCGTGAAGCTTGCCGATTTCGGCATGGCCACGCTCGCCTCGGCTGCGGGCTATGGCGGCGCGCGCGGCGGCACGGTGGGATACATGCCCCCCGAGCAGATCGAAGGCGGCCTTGTGGACGAGCGCACTGACATCTTCTCGCTCGCGGTGGTGCTCTGGCAGATGCTCACGGGCAAGAGTCCGTTTGCCGCCAACACGGCGGAGTCGTCGCTCACCAAGATCAACCACGGGCCCAAGCCGCCACTCTCCAAGACCGACCCCTCGCTTGCGGGCATCGCCGAGGACGCCATCTACCAGGCGCTCTCGCCCGATCCGCAGGATCGCATGTCCGATATAGGCGACCTCGCGCACGACGTGCTCGTGGCACTTGGCGATCCCGACGATGGCGCGACGTCGCTGCGCGAGCTCGTGGAGCAGTCCGCCGAGGACGAGCCTGCCGACGATGTTGCATGGGGCAATCGCCATCTGCCCTTCGACGTGCGCTTCCCCTGGGCGGAGACGGCGCTCACGCGCATCCTCACCGCGCTCCTCGCGTTCCTTACCGTGCGCGCCGCGCTCGCGCCCGTGCTCGCTTACGACGAGATGTCCACGCTGACGGGCTCGCTCATCGCCGCCGCGGCTTCGGCGCTCTGGCCTCCGTTGGGCTCGGTGCTCGCCGGCGCCGCCCTGGTGGCGGCCATCGCGACCACCAACGCTACCAACATGTCGTTCCCGCTGTCCGCGATCGTGGCGGTCGTGCTCGCCGCGTGGTGGATCGCCGCCGGCCGCAAGGACCACCTGGCATCATCCTCGCTGCTTCTCCCCGCCGCCGTGCCCTTCCCCGTCGCGGGGGTCGCGCTGGCGGTCTATGCGCTCGAACCGCTTCCCGCGCTCGCCACCGGCATGGGCGGCTACCTGCTCGGACGCTTCTTTTCGCTGGCCTTTGGCGCAGGATTCGCGGCAACTCCGCTCGCAGCATCCGCCCTCGACATGCTCGCGCAGCCCACAACATGGCTTCTTGCGCTCGCCTGCGGCCTTGCCGCGCTCGTGGGCTCGGCCATCGTGGGCAGGGGCAGCGTCGCCGCCGGCGTCGTGGCGCAGCTCACAGCGTGCGCAATTGTTGTCGCGGGTATCGTTTACGCTGCTCACATGGAGAATGGCGGGATGTGGGCGGCTCCAGATGCCGCCAACATAGCTTGCGCGGTATCCTTATCCTTGTGCCTTTGTGTAGCAACAGCCCTGAGAGGTCCGCTTGAATGGGACCAGGAAGGCGATGAATGATGAGCTTCTTCTCTGATTTCGAGGACCGCATCGCGGCCTTGTTCGATACAGCACCGCAGGGTTACGTGGAGCCCTTCTCCTTCAAGAAACTCGCCAAACGCGCAGCTAAGGAGATGGAGAACGAGACTTACGAGATCGACGGCATCGACACCGCGCCGGCGCTCTACACCGTGCTCGTCTCGTCTGCCGACGACGCGCTCATGCGCCCGCTCTACGCTTCCATCACCGACGAGCTCGCAACCTTCGTTGCCACCCAGGCCAACAAGAAGGGCTATGTCTTTGTGGGCATGCCGCTCGTGCGCTTCATGGTCGATCCGTCGCTCAAATCGGGCAAGTTCGCGGTGTTCGCCGAGAACATCGACGGCTCGACGCTCAACCGTCTGCGCAAGGAGGAGAAGGAATTTCTCGCCAGCAGCGCGGGCGTGGGCGGAGCCGCCGCGCAGTCGGGCATCGCGCCCATGCCGCAGCCGGCATCTCCCGGCCTCCAGCCCCTCGATACCCTCTATCCTGCAGCGCCGGGCATCGACGGGCTCGATGTGCTCGTGGACGACGCCCCCGATGACCTGCAGCCCCTCTCGCCGCTCGATCTGCAGCCGATCTCTGCGATCCCCCAGACGCAGCGCCGCAGCGATCCCGTTGCCGCGCCCGTTCCCACCGCAGCTCCCGTCGCTGCCGCAGCTCCCGCTGTCGCAGCTGCGCCGGCCGTGGGCAAACACGCCGCCCATGCCGCACACGCAGTCCACGCGGCCGTGCCCGTGAGCCAGCCCGAGCCCGAACCTGCACCCGCGCCGGCGGCGGCCCCGGTTGCCGCGCTGCTCATCGACCGCCAGACCGGCCGCACCTTCCGCGCCGAGGCCCCGGTCGCCGTTATCGGGCGCGAGCGCAGCCAGGTCGACGTGGCGCTTACCGATCCCAACGTCTCGCGCCGTCACGCTGAGCTCACGTTCGATGGCCGCTACTGGCACATCAAGGACCTGCGCTCCACCAACGGCACGCTCGTGAACGATGTCGAGATCGACGAGTGCGTCCTGCGCGACGGCGATCTCGTGACCATCGGCCTCACCAACCTCGAGTTCAGGGAGCACTAGCATGATCGATCTCGTCCTGTTCGCAGGGCGCGTGATACTCGTCGTCCTGATGTACGTCTTCCTGTTCGCAGCCATGCGCGCGGGCATCGGCCTGGTGCGCGGGCAGCGCAAGGACGCCGCCATCTGGTCGGTCGATGTCGAGAAGGGCATGCAGTCGCTGCGCGGCCTGCACGTCGACATTCTCGGCCCCGTCGTGGTGGGCCGCTCGCCGTCGTCCGACATCGTGGTCGACGAGCCGTATGTTTCGGCAACGCACGCGCGCTTCTCGCTCCAGGGACCGGCGCTCGTGCTCGAGGACCTCAACTCGCTGAACGGGACCCTTGTCAACAACCACGCCATCGAACAAGCCGTCACGCTCAGGGATGGTGATGAGGTCCAGATTGGCGACACGATCATGAGGGTGAGCCGCCGATGAGCGACGAGCAGACCACAGAGCCCATCGAGCCCGTCGAGGCTCCCGGTCGCGTGGCGGTTCCCGTCGAGAACCGCGTGGGTGCCGACGCCGTTTCGGGGTCGAACCACTTCATCGCGTGGGGTTGCCGCTCCGACGTGGGCCTTGTCCGCAGCCATAACGAGGACTCGTTCCTCGTGCGCACGCCGCTCTTCGTGGTGAGCGACGGCATGGGCGGCCACGCTGCCGGTGAGGTCGCGAGCTCTATCGCCGTCGAGACCATCGGCGCACAGGCCCCTGCAGAGCCCGATGACATCCTGCTGGGTGCCGCCGT
>CAMNAH010000140.1 GCA_946530775.1 uncultured Coriobacteriales bacterium | reverse complement strand
TGGGCGACCGCATCGTCATCATGAAGGACGGCTACGTCAACCAGATCGGCACCCCCGTCGAGGTCTTCAACAAGCCTGTCAACCTGTTCGTGGCCGGCTTCATCGGCATGCCTGTCATGAACTTCTTCGACAACTGCAAGCTGCTCCTCGAGGACGGCGTGTACTATGCCGAGATCCGCGGCGTCAAGTTCAAGCTCTCCGACTTCCAGCAGAAGGCCCTCAAGCAGAACGGCCAGCAGCCCTGCGACATCGTCGCCGGCATCCGTCCGCAGCACATCTCCGTGGGCGAGGGCGAGCTCACCGCTGTCGTCGAGGTCTCCGAGATGATGGGCTCCGAGTACAACATCCACGCTCGCTCCAACGAGGACGAGGTCGTCATGGTCGTCCCGACCGTCGGTCTCGAGGCCGACGTCTCGATGGGTGCCACCGTCAAGTTCACCACCCAGCCCGACCTGATCCAGCTCTTCGACAAGGAGACGAGCAACAACCTCATCTGGTACGACGAGGCTTCCGTCGCCGCCAACGAGCCTGTCTGCAGGTCGTACGAGTTCTAAGGTCCTCCAAAGGCGCGGCGCCGCCCTGTCCAGCGTCGACGTCTTCCTTCCTTCCCTTGCGCCCCGTCCTCAAATCCCCAGGACGGGGCGCGGGTTTATCGAAGGCCGAGATTGCTCTGATAGAGGGTTTCGGTTTGGAGACACGATGGAACGTGCTGATGGCGGGCCTGCTTCGCCTATACTGTCGGGTTTGGCATGAGCCAGCAAGGCAGCAGGCCTGACAATCCGCAATCCGAGGAGATCGTTCGAGTTGATTGAAGACTACAACAGGGCACGCAAGGCCGGTAGGCGCCAGGTGAGGGACGACGTCACCCATGGCCGCTACCCCTACCTTCCCGCACTCGATGAGATCGTGGGCGAGGCAGCCGTCACCAAGGCCACCCCGGTGGGCACCGTCAACATACCCTCGGCGCTCATAGCCGGAACCGTGACCAGGGCTCGCGGCAACGTGTTCTCGAGCGGCTTCCTGCCGCTGGCGGAGCCCGGCTCGGAGTTCGCCATCAAGTGGTCGGCGCTCTATGACGCGCAGCTCGAAGAGGGCATCCGCGATCCCGTGGTGGTATACGAGTTCCTCCAGCGCTTCTACGTGCTCGAGGGCAACAAGCGCGTATCGGTGCTCCGCTGGCTCGATAACCCCACCATCGCGGCAACCGTGAAGCGCGTGATGCCGCAGGACGTGGACGAGGCCACGGCCGAGGCGTACGGCGAGTTCCTCGCCTTCTACAAGGCGGTGCCGCTCTATGGGTTCTTCTTCTCCAAACCGGGCTCGTTTGCCCAGATGGCGCGCCTTCTGGGCCGCACGCTCGACGAGCCTTGGCCCGAGCAGGACGTGAAGCGCCTCAACACCACCTACACGCTGTTCTGCAGCTCTTTTGCCAAACTGGGCGGCAGCAGCCTGGACATCTCGGAGGCCGACGCCTTCCTGACGTACCTCAAGGGCTATGCGGCGGCCGACCCCCTCATCATCACGTCCGACGAGATGGATGCGCGTCTGCGCAGGGTGTGGGACGATCTGGTCGTGGCGGCACAGCCCGAACCCATCGACTACGTCGAGCAGCCGCCCGAGGGCAAGAAGGGCGTCATCCCCCAGATCAAGAACATCATGCGTCCCTCCAAGAAGCTGCGCGTTGCGTTCATCTATGACCGAAGCCCCGAGACATCGGGTTGGATCGCCCTTCACGAGAAGGGGCGTATCGATCTCGAACGTCGCCTCCGCGACGAGGTCGAGACCACGGCATATGCCCTGCGCTCCGACGATCAATCCTTCACGCGCGCGGTCGAGATGGCCGTCGAGGATAAAAGCGACCTCGTCGTGACCTGCTCGCCGCGCCAGTTCGAGCAGACCCGCCGCGCGGCCGTCACCAATCCCGCATGCAAGTTCATCAACTGCTCCATCAACCTCTCGAGCGGTGTGGTGCGCACGTTCTATGCGCGCATGTACGAGGTAAAGTTCGTCCAGGGCGCACTTGCGGCGAGCATGTCCGAGAACCACCGTATCGGGTATCTCGCCTTCTCGCCCATCTACGGCAGCGTATCCGAGATCAATGCGTTCGCGCTTGGGGCGGCGCTCGTGGACAGCCATGCGACCATCCACCTGCGCTGGCTCTCGACCGAGGGAGTCGACTGGGAGCGCGAGCTGGTCGACGAGGGCGTGGACGTGATCGCGGGGCGCGACCATCCCGATCCCACGAACCCGGCCGTCCCGTACGGGATGTACCGCGTGCTGCCCGGCGGCGGACGCAAGTCGATCGCGGTCCCCATCTGGGATTGGGGCCGCTACTACGAGCTCATCGTCCGCTCGATCCGCAAGGATGCCTGGGAAAAGGACGCCGCTACGCACAGGGACCGCGCCCTCAACTACTGGTGGGGCCTCTCCTCCGACGTCGTGCGCTTGGAAACCGCGGACGATCTGCCCCGGCAGCAGCAGCGCCTGGTCGAGGTGCTCTCGCGCGATATCCGCGAGGGCAGGCTTCTCCCCTTCGCCGGCGAGCTTGTCGACCAGCGCGGGATGGACCTCGAATCCGATACCCCGCAGGGTCTCTCCGACGAGCGAATCGCCAACATGCGGCGCCTGAACGAGAACGTGGTCGGTCGTCTCCCAAAGAGCTGGGAGCTCACGCGGGGAGGTCGCGATGACGTGGAAGCATCGGGCGTCCTCTCGCAGGCGACGGACGAGGAAGGCTAGGCCATGCGCATCCTGGCCATCGCCGACGAGGAGGACGCGCTTCTCTCCATCCGTCTTGCGAACGGCAAGATGGAACGGCCGAATGTGGTCATCTCTTGCGGCGACCTGCATCCGGGATACGTCGATTACGTGGCGACCGTCGCGAATGCGCAGCTGCTCTATGTGCGGGGAAACCACGACACCGACGAGCATGGCTATGCGGATATGGGCGGCACGCCGCTCGATGGGCGCATCGTAACGGTGCATGGCATCAATGTCGCGGGTCTTGACGGCTCGTACGCCTACCGCGAGGGCATCGTGGGCTTCACCGAGGGGGAGATGTGGCGCAAGGCGATCGCGCTTGCCGCCAAGGCGGTGGTGCAGGGCGGCATCGACGTGCTCGTGACCCACACGCCGCCGCGCGGTTTCGGCGATCTCGACGATCGGCCGCACAGGGGCTTCGAGTGCTTCAACTGGCTTCTCAATACGGTGCAGCCCAAGCTCATGCTGCATGGGCACACGCATCTGAGCTATGGCCGCATAACCCGGGAGCTCGAGCATCCCAGCGGTACGAGGATCGTCAACGCGGGAGGGTTCTGGACGGGCGAGGTCTAGGCGCTACTTGGCGCCGAGCACATACGCGAGGTAGTCGAGCGATTCCTCCATGCGTGGCGTATTAGCGATAATGCCCAGGTAGACAACTTCATCCTCCGCGAACGCATCGAAGATGGGGCTGCCGGTGACATCGATGGCGTTGGGAACCTCGATGGTCTCCGCGATGTATTCGTCCGCCTCGCCCAGCTCGACTTCCACGCGGTTATCGCTCAGAACGACGATATTGCTCACGATGGCGCCGGCAAGCTCCGTGCGGTCGCCTGCGCTTGCCGCGCAGGCATCCTCGAGATTCAGAAGATACCCCCAACCGGAGATCAGGTCGTAGGCCTCCTGGTTCATGATCACCACGTCGAGCTTCTCGCCATCGATGGATCCAAGCAGCTTGAGCTTGGACGCATAGGCGTACTGGTGGTTCTGGAGGCTGTCGTCGG
>CAMNAH010000139.1 GCA_946530775.1 uncultured Coriobacteriales bacterium | reverse complement strand
GGGCCTTGCAGCGGTCGAGCAGGTCGCGCGTGATGCGCTCGAACTCGGCGCGGGTGAGCGTGTAGTCGAGGTGCTTGGGGCCGGTGGCGTCGGCCGTGATGAACGGCAGGTTGACCTGGGCCTGCTGGGCGCTGGAGAGCTCCTTCTTGGCGTTCTCGGCAGCCTCCTTCAGGCGCTGCAGGGCCATGGGGTCCTTGCGCAGGTTGATGCCGTTGTCGGCCTGGAACTTGTCGGCCAGCCAGTCGATGACGCGCTGATCCCAGTCGTCGCCGCCCAGGTGGTTGTCGCCGTTGGTGGCGAGAACCTCGACCACGCCGTCGGCGAGGTCGAGCAGCGACACGTCGAAGGTGCCGCCGCCCAGGTCGAAGACGAGGACCTTCTGGTCGATGCCCTTCTTGTCGAGGCCGTAGGCGAGAGCCGCGGCCGTGGGCTCGTTGACGATGCGCTGGACGTTG
Organism: uncultured Coriobacteriales bacterium; assembly: GCA_946530775.1. The sequence goes on along the minus strand of CAMNAH010000139.1, from coordinate 3,316 downwards.
AGGCCGGCGATCTTGCCTGCGTCCTTGGTGGCCTGGCGCTGGGCGTCGTTGAAGTAGGCGGGGACGGTGATGACGGCCTCGGTGACGGGCTCGCCGAGGTACTTCTCGGCGTCGGCCTTCATCTTGGAGAGGATCATGGCGCTGATCTGCTCGGGCGTGAAGTCCTCGCCTTCGATGCCGACGACCGCACGGCCGCCCACGCCGGCCTTGACCTTATAAGGAACGGTCTTGAGCTCGGACTCGACCTCGTCGATCTTGCGGCCCATGAAGCGCTTGATGGAGAACACGGTGTTGGTGGGGTTGGTGACAGCCTGGTTCTTGGCGGCCTTGCCCACGATGCGGTCGCCGTCGGCACGGAAGCCCACGACGGACGGGGTGGTGCGGTCGCCCTCGGCGTTCACGATGATGGTGGGCTCGCCGCCCTCGAGAACAGCCATGGCCGAATTGGTGGTGCCCAGGTCGATACCCAGAATCTTTGCCATTTTGAATCCCTTCTTTCTGCGCCTCGCAGCGCTAGATTTCTTTTACTAGTACAGGTTATATCCTTTTAGGGTGAAATATATACATAATCTAAGTCTTCACACATTAGATTTTGTGAGTCGCTTAGCTATCGCCGGTGATTGGCTGATCAGAAGGGCGTGTTTTACGGGGTGTTTGCCTTCTGTAAAACTGCGGTACTTTAAAGTCCCGCAGTTTTCAACCGTCGCAGGTATAGCACGCAATCGCGTGGGTATAATCCCCTCCGATAAGGACCGATTCCCTACCGACCACAACCTCATATCCAGCACAAGGTGTGATGAAGCGACGTATGCCATGGCGCATGCGCCGATTCTTCGCGCACCTTGACATCCGCATCTTGCACGATCGCACGCGCAGACGCGGGGCTGGAGCCGCGAAGAGTTCCCCAGCAGCCAACCTCGCGAGCTCATACGTGAAGGGCACCGTATGGGCGGTGACAAGCACTGCACGAACCAACAACGCAAGGGAGTGATGGATATGGCTAGAACCGAATCTGCAGCCTTTAAGACTACCGTCCCCTACGAGAACCTCTCCTTCGGCATCACCCTCGGAAGCGAGCGCAACCGTAACATCTTCCAGTTCAACGAGGACCGCTTCCGCCACACGGCCATCATCGGGCGCACGGGAAGCGGCAAGTCCAACCAGCTGCTCCAAATGGAGCGCGAGGACATCCGCAACGGCGCCGGCGTGGCCATCATCGCCGCGCACGAGGAAGATGCGCTCTACCCGCTCGCATGCGTTCCCGAGGAGCGCTTGGGCGACGTGGTCCTGATCGACCCCACCAACACGCGCCTTTTGCCCTGCGTGAACCCGCTCGACGTTGACATACGCGACCGCGCGGCGGTCTCGAAGACCGTGAGCGACTGCATCGAGCTGCTTAAGGCCAACTGCTTCCACGAATACGCGGGGCCGCGCTTCGAGGCGATGGCACGGCTCGGCATCGAGACCATGCTCGACCCGAACTTTCCCGACGAGCCCCATCTGGGACTGCTCGAGAAGCTCTTCTCCGATGCGGATTACGTGCGCTCGTTTGTTGGCGAGCTCTCCGACAAACGCCTCTACGATCAATGGATGCTCGAGGCGAAGACACGCCGCTCGTCGGACGCGGACGACCGCGTCTCGTGGTTCCTCGCAAAAGTGGCCCCCTTCGAAAGCGACCGCGTGCTCAGGAGCATGTTCGGACCCGGCAAGCGCACCATCGACATCAAGCGCATCGTCAACGAGGGCAAGATTCTCGTGGCATACATCCCCGAAAGCCGCATCGGGCACGGCGCGGCATCCATCCTGCACGCGTGGATTACCAGCGAGCTCAAGGACGCCATCCTCTCGCGCGGTACCGAGTCGAACGGCAGCTACTGGGGCATCTGCGGAGGAAGCACCGAGCGCCGCGAGCTCGACCCGTTCTTCGTCTATATCGACGAGTTCGCCGAGCATGCCGACGAGGAGTTCGCGGCGCTGCTCTCCGAATCGCGCAAGTACCGCGTGGGCTTTATCCTGGCATTCCAGAATCTCGCACAGATGCGCACGTTCAACCTGCACACGGGCTACGAGAACGACAAGCTGCTCTCGGCCATTCTAGGCAACGTGGGCACGATGGTCTGCTACCCCCTGGGAAGCGCGGATGCGCCGGCCATGGCGCGCCACCTGGGCGTGGACTCCGACAAGATCATGGACATCGCCAAGTATCGGCCGCTCGCGCAGATCTGCTGGGACAACGAGCCCCGACGCTGCATCCTCGAGGTGCCCGAGAAGCCCGTAGGCGACGATCCCGAGATGCCCAAGCGCATCGCCGAGGAGCAGATCATCCACAACAGGTGGCTTCCCGTGCGCAAATAGCGCATCGCGAGTCCGATCGGGCGGCCCCGCACACCAATCTTTGCCTTTCGAGACAAATATTTGCGATTTTTTGTCTCGAAAGGCAAAGTCTGCTTCACGCGCCACAACCAACCTTTGCCTTTTGAGACATATTTCCGCGAGTTTTTGTCTCGAAAGGCAAAGGTAGCTCCTTCGCTCGCGCCATACACGGCCGCGCGTGGCATAATCTTGTCTGCCAAGAAAGGGGAATCCATGGCAGACAACCAATCCGCGGCCAACCAGCCGCTCAGCGCCCTCGTTCAGGGCGAATCAGCCGTTATCGAGAGCGTCGGGGGCGAGGGCGCGCTGCGCCAGCACTTCCTCGACATGGGCGTCATTCCAGGCGCGACCATCACCTACATCAAGCCGGCGCCGATGGGCGACCCGCTCGAATACCGCATCCACGGCTACGAGCTCACGCTGCGCAAAGACGACGCCGCGCAGATCGAGGTCGAGCGTCTCGGCGCGATTCTGGGCGATGACGCCAAACCCGAGGCGCCGCGCCAGCACACGGAGCACCCCGGCTACGGCGAGGGCGGTCGCTTCCACTCCAAGGCCGACGAGCATCCCCTTCCCGACGACGCGATGCTCACCTTCGCGCTCGCTGGAAACCAGAACAGCGGCAAGACCACGCTCTTCAACCAGCTCACGGGCTCCAACCAGCGCGTAGGCAACTTCCCCGGCGTCACCGTCGACCGCAAGGAAGGCCCCATCAAGGGCCACGCCAACACCAACGTGGTGGACCTTCCCGGCATCTACTCCATGAGCCCCTACAGCAGCGAGGAGATCATCTCGCGCCAGTTCATCCTCGACGAGAAGCCCACCGGCATCATCAACATCGTGGATGCCACCAACATCGAGCGCAACCTCTACCTCACGATGCAGCTCATGGAGCTCGACCGACCCATGGTGCTCGCCCTCAACATGATGGACGAGGTGCAGG
>CAMNAH010000138.1 GCA_946530775.1 uncultured Coriobacteriales bacterium | reverse complement strand
GGGAGGAGCGATTATGGCAGTGCACCCCAACGGCACCAAGACACCGGCCGATTCCGAGGCCGAGGCCACGTTCATCCTGCAGCATAAGGACATCAACGGCGAGAACCGCCTCTTCGGCGGCCGCCTCATGGAATGGATCGACACCGTCGCCGGCATCGCCGCGCGACGCCACTGCGGGGGCTCCATCACCACCGCATGCGTGGACTCGCTCGTCTTCAAGCACGCGGCATACCTCAACGACATCGTGGTCGTGAGGGCGCGCGTGACCTATGTGGGCAACACATCGATGGAGGTGCGTGTCGACACCTATGTCGAGGAGGTCGCCACCGGCGAGCAGCACGTCATCAATACCGCCTATCTCACCGAGGTGTGCGTGGACGAGAAGGGCAAGCCCCGGCAGATTCCCTGGGGGCTCGAGCTCACCTGCGACGAGGAACGCGCCGAATGGGAGGGTGCGATCAAGCGCATCCTCGTGCGCAAGCAGCGCAGCGTCGAGGGGTTCTAGTCGGTGTATCCTAGAAGGGCTGTACACAGACCCATCGAGGAAAACCGCCATGCTCGACAAACACGAACTCGAAGCCGACGTCGATGACGTCAAGGGCTATGCCGCCCATCTCGTCCCCTATGCCAAGACGGTGCTGCGCTGGCTGGCAATCTCGGTCGCCGTGGGCGTTCCCTGCGGCCTTCTGGGCTCGGCGTTCCATATAGGCGTGCACATGGCCACCGAGTTTCGCGAGGCCCATCCCTGGGTGCTCTACATGCTGCCGCTCGCGGGCATCCTCTGCGTGGCAATCTACAAGGTGTTCGAATCCGAGGGCCTTTCGACCGACTCGGCCATCGAGCAGGTGCAATCCGGAGAAGGCCTGCGCCTGAAGCTCCTGCCCGCGATCTTCTTCTCGACCATCGTGACGCACCTTGCAGGCGGCTCTGCCGGTCGCGAGGGTGCCGCGCTGCAGATGGGCGGCGCGGTGGGCCTTGGCGCCGGACGTCTGTTCAAGCTCGACGAGCCCGATACCAGCACGGCCACACTCGCCGGCATGGCCGCGTTCTTCTCGGCGCTCTTCGGCACGCCCGTGGGAGCCACCATCTTCGCCATGGCCGTCATCAACGTGGGCACGCTCTACCATGTGGCCTTCGTGCCCTGCTTCATCGCCTCGATCACCGCCTACGGCATCTCGCTGCGCTGCGGCGTGGAGCCCACGCGCTTCGCCGTGGCGGCACCCGCGGTGGAGCCGCTCATGGTGGTGCGCATCGCCCTGCTCGCCTGGTTCTGCGCCATGCTCTCGGTGGTGTTCTGCGAGGTACTGCACAAGACCGAGCATGCCGTGCGCACGTATGTGGCGAACCCCTGGATCCGCGCAGCGGCAGGCGGAGCCGTGCTGCTCGTGCTCTCGCTCGCCGTGGGCACCGGCGACTACAACGGCGCCGGCATGGACGTGATCGTGCGCGCCATCGAGGACGGTCAGGCCTCCCCCGCCGCCTTTGCGCTCAAGATGCTCTTCACCGTGATCACGCTCTCCGTGGGCTTCAAGGGCGGCGAGGTGGTGCCGTGCTTCTTCATGGGTGCGACCTTCGGCTGCGTGGTGGGACCGCTTCTGGGCATCCCAGCGGGATTCGCCGCCGCGGTGGGCCTTATCTCGATGTTCTGCGCCAGCGTGAACTGCCCCATCGCCTCGATGGTACTCGCGGTGGAGATGTTCGGCTCCGAGGGCATCGTGTTCTACGCGCTCGCATGCGGCTTGGCCTTCGTGCTCTCGGGCTACACCGGCCTCTACTCCAGCCAGCGGATCGTGTTCGACAAGCTCAAGCCGCAGCGCATCGACGTGCACGCCAACGCCTACCACGAGGGCGGCTTCGAGCGTCACAAGCACGAGGGGTAAGACGGGCATGCGCTTCGGCTTCTCGTTCCCATGGTCGCTCTGGCTTTGCGCGGCGTTTTCGCTCATGGTGCTCTACGAGGTTGCCTGGGCGCGCTACTTCATGGGAGGCGATCGGCTCGAGGACACGTACCGGCCTCTGAGACCCATACCCGCTCCCATCGCGAGCCTGCCTGTAGCGGCATTCCTTCTCCTGGGCGTTTGGTATCGGTCGCCGGTTGCCGTCATCTCCGCTATCGTTTTGGGTATCGGGCATATCGGAATCCATCTGGAGCACCTGCGGGAGCTGCCGGGACGCTGATTCGGAAGCGGTGGCATCATGGCATGGACATGTCCAAAGTGCGGCAGGGAGTTTGCCCGGCAGGGCCAGGACCACTACTGCATCAAGCCTACGAGCATCGACGAATACATCGCGCTCCAAGATGAGGGCGTGCGGGAGCGGCTGAACGAGGTGCGCGCCGTGCTGCGCGATGCTCTGCCCGAGGCCGAAGAGCGGATCTCATGGTCGATGCCCACGTATTGGAAGGGTAGGAACATCATCCACTTCGCCGCGTCGAAGAAGCATCTGGGGCTCTATCCCGGCGACGAGGCCGTGGCTGCGTTCGCCGACGAACTCGCATCCTATAGCGTGAGCAAAGGGACGATCAGGCTACCCTATGACCAGCCGCTGCCAGCTGAGCTGATCGCTCGAATCGCCCGATGGTGCTTCGAGCGGTATGCGGGGTGAGGCGATGCGTTGCCAAGGCGCGATCAAGGGAGCCGCGGCATCATAGGTTAGACTGTCAAGCATGTAGCAAACCGCCCTACGGAAGGTCCGAGCCATGCAACACGAATGCCGCATCACCGTCCTGGAGACCAAATGCTTCTCCGATTACCAGGAGCAGTACCTGGCTGACCCCAAGAGCGGCCCGTGCCCGTTCTTCAAGCCCGGCGACACCTTCCTGCTCAAGCGCACACCGCAGCAGGACGATTTCTACCACCTTATGAACGGCAGGTTCTGCGGCGAGGCATGGGATGCCGTGAGCCGCTACGTGTATGCAGCCCTGCAGGGCGGCTCCATCATGAAGGGTTGGACGAACGACGACCGCGTGATGATAGCCTGCTGCAACGACGGCACGCGGCCGGTCATCTTCAAGATCGAGCGCATCGACATTCCCGAGAGTCCCACCGACGAGGAATGGCTCGCACACCAGGACTTCTCGAACTCCGCAGAGGACGCCTATACGGGCTGACGTCCCACCCCCAACGGTCGCGGGCCAAAGCTCCTAAGGAGGTGCCGCAATGGATCACATCGGAACGCAGAGGCTCGAGACCGAGCGGCTCGTGCTCAGGCGCTTCACGCTCGACGATGCTCCTGCCATGTTCGAGAATTGGGCGTCTGACGCCGAGGTCACGAGGTTTCTCACCTGGCAGCCCCACGCAAGCGTCGAGGTCACGAGGTCGGTGCTTGCCGATTGGGTGAGCTCCTACGAGCAGCCGGACTTCTACCAGTGGGCCATCGTGCTAAAGCAACTCGGAGACGAGCCGATCGGCAGCATCAGCGTGGTCGGTATGAACGAGAACGTCTCCATGGTGCACATCGGCTACTGCATCGGCCGCCCATGGTGGCGCCAGGGCATCACCTCCGAGGCCCTCGGCCGTGTGATCGATTTCTTCTTCGACGAGGTGGGGGCGAACCGCATCGAGAGCAGACACGACCCCGACAACCCGCACTCGGGCATGGTCATGGTCAAATGCGGCATGCGCTATGAGGGCACCATGCGCAGCGCCGATCGCAACAACCAGGGAATCTGCGACTCCAGCTGGTATGCCATCCTGTGCTCCGACCGATAGCCATTGCGCGCGGATCCGCTCGGCGATCATACAATAACGATTGCAATTATCATCGCCTCTTGCAGAGGAGCGTCGCCAT
>CAMNAH010000137.1 GCA_946530775.1 uncultured Coriobacteriales bacterium | reverse complement strand
GGCGATGTTCGGCATCGTCTATGCGGGCGGCTTCTACGCGCTCATCGACACGCGCCAGACCAAGCCGCGCGTGGAGGCCATCCTCGCCACGCTCGAGCCCGCCGCCGTTATCACCGATGCCGCCAACCGCGCTGCCTGCGAGGCTATGCTCGAAGGCACCGGATACGCGCCCCTCATGCTCGAGGACCTGCGCGCGCACGAAATCGACGCCGATGCCCTCGCCGCCGCCCGCGCGGCCGCCATCGACACCGACCCGCTCTACGCCAACTTCACGAGCGGATCCACCGGCACGCCCAAAGGCGTGCTCGTGAGCCACCGCTCGGTCATCGACTTCATCCCCGTGTTCTGCTCGACCTTCGGCATCCGCGAGGACGACGTCATCGCCAACCAGGCGCCGTTCGACTTCGATGTTTCGGTCAAGGACATCTACTCGATGCTCTGCATGCGCGCGACGATGCAGGTCATCCCCCGCGCGTACTTCTCGCAGCCCACGCTGCTCATGGACTTCCTCGCCGACCGCGGCGCCACCGTGCTCGTATGGGCCGTCTCGGCCATGTGCTTCGTCTCGATCATGAACGGGTTCGACTACCGCGTGCCCGAGAAGGTGCGCCTGGTGATGTTCTCGGGCGAGGTCATGCCTCCCAAGCAGCTGCGCATCTGGCAGAAGTGGCTGCCAGGCGCCACCTATGTGAACCTCTACGGCCCCACCGAGATCACCTGCAACTGCACCTACTACGTGCTCGACCGCGCGTTCGCAAACGACGAGGTCATCCCCATGGGCAGGCCGTTCGACAACGAGCGCGTGTTCCTTCTCGACGAGGACGATGCGCTGATCGAGGCGCCCGGCGAGGTGGGCGAGATCTGCGTTGCCGGTACCGCGCTCGGCCTGGGATACCTGGGCGATGCGGAGCGCACAGCCGCGGCGTTTGTCCAGAACCCGCTCAACACGCGCTGGATCGAGCCCATCTACCGCACGGGCGACCTGGGCAAGCTCGACGAGGACGGCAACTTCGTGTACGTCTCGCGCAAGGATCACCAGATCAAGCACATGGGGCAGCGCATCGAGCTGGGCGACATCGAGGCCAGCGCCACGGGCGTGGACGGCGTGGAGCGCGCGTGCTGTCTCTACGACGCCAAGCGCAAGAAGATCCGCCTCTTCTATGTGGGCACGCTTGCCAAAGATGAGCTCGCAGGAAAGCTGCGCGAGCTGCTGCCCTCGTTTATGGTTCCCGGCGCAATCCGCCAGATCAATGCCATGCCGCTCACCAAGAACGGTAAGATAGACAGGAACGCACTGGCCGAACTCAAATAGGAGAGCCGCATGGATACCACCCTCGAGGAGCTTATCGAGATTCTTCAGGACGTCAAGGAGGACGTGGACTACGAGACCTGCACCACGCTCATCGACGATCACGTGCTCGACAGCTTCGACATCCTCTCGATCATCTCGGCGCTGAATGACGAGTACGACATCTCGATCCCCGCGGCCGAGATCGTGCCCGAGAACTTCAACTCCGCGCAGTCGCTGCTTGCCATGGTGGAGCGCCTCATCGACGAGGACTAGCTCCGATCCATGCACAGCCTGCACGCACGACTTCCCAGAAACTTCGTGCTCGAGGAGCGCCTCGAGCGCTATGCCGATGCTATCGAGCTCAAACCCGCGCAGCTTGCCGGCAGGTGGGCCGAGGCGTGCGCGCCCGTGGGGGCAGTGCCGTTTCGCGAGGTGAGGCTCGATCTGGGCTGCGGCAAGGGCGCGTTTCTCGTTGAGTCGGCGCGCCGCGAGCCCGATGTGCTCTTCGTGGGCCTCGACGGCGAGCCGGTCTGCATCGCCTATACTGCGCAGCATATCCTCGAGGCTGGGCTCCGCAACGCTGTGGTGGCGCCCGCATTGGGAAGCGATGTGTGCCGCATCTTCGGCGCGGGCGAGCTCGCGGAGCTCACCATCAACTTCCCCACGCCCTACCCGCGCAAGAAGGAGGCCGACAAGCGCCTGGTCGCGCTCGAGCGACTGCTCGAATACCGCCGTGTGCTGGCACCGGAGGGGCGTCTCGTGTTCAAGACCGACCATGTGCCGCTCTTCCTGTTCGCGCGCACGCAGTTCGAGCTGGCCGGCTACGACGTGCTGTATGAGAGCGACGACTATCGCGCCGATTATCCCGACACCCCGGCGAGCGAATACGAGCAGCGCCTTGCCGCTGCGGGCGCGCATGTGCATGCCCTGATCGCCCGCGTGGGTGCGCTCGACGGCGTGCCCGAGCAGACCGCGTCGCTCTCGCTGGTCGATTATCTGCCCGATGACCTGCATGGGCTCGACTATGTGCCCCATGGCATGCAGGGAACCGTGGTGAACCTGCGCAACCGCCGCGATCACGAGGCCATGCGGGTTCGCTAAGCGCTTCTCCGCAACCAATTAGCCATTTGAGACAAAAAATTGGATGGATTTGTCTCAAAAGGCTATTGGGGTCCTTTTCGACAACACCTCGATGCGCTCCACAGCCTTTTGGGACAAATCCGCATGGTTTTTTGTCTCAAAAGGCGAGGGCTCTCCCGAACGGACACGCTTCCGAGCACCTTCGAGACCAATCGTGGGCGCAATCCGTCCGTTTGACATTTGATCCGATTGGGGGATGTCCGCCATCGGGTAAACGCGCTATACAATTTGATTAGGTATGAACGGAAGGAGGCCATAATGGCTCAGCTCACCTGCGAACTTTGCGGCTCTACCCAATTCGTCAAGGACAACGGCGTCTTCGTGTGCCAGGGCTGCGGCACCAAGTACACGCTCGAGGAGGCCCGTGCCATGCTCACTGGCGCCACCGCGGCGCCTGCACCTGCCCAGACCGTCGTCGTACCCACCGCGACCTATGTTGCACCGCAGCCCACCTATGTGCAGCCCCAGCCCGTTGCGGCCGCGCCCATCATCATCAACGTGCCCGGCGCCGCCCCCGCTCCCGCTGCGAATCCCGAGCCTGCCAAGCCCGCGCCCCTTATCGAGGAGTTCGAGGCCTCGCCGTCAGGCGCCTTCGACCCTGCCAAGGTGACGGCAGCCATGTCCAACCGCGACATCAACAACTACATCTGCCAGGGCTTCCAGCAAATCCTCGCAGACTACGAGAAGCTCCCGCACCCCACCGAGAACGCCCTGCGCCCGGTCACCGAGAAGGCCAAGGCCTGCCTCGCCGCGCTCAACAACGCCGCCATGATCGACCCCAACGACCACGTGGCCGACATCCTCATCTACGAGAACTGCGCCGAGATCGTCGACGCCATGAGGCACGCCAAGGTGCATGAGAAGAAGGAAGACGGCTCCTACCGCACCTCTACCCCGCTGTTCACCAACTCCAAGGCGCTCGAGCTGCCCGGCGAGAAGGACTCGTGGAGCGCCAAGGCCAAGTACCACAAGCAGTTCCTCATCGACGAGTACACGGCCTCGCATCCCCTCGATGCCGAGCAGATCGCAGAGCTGGAGCAGGAGAAGGCGCAGCTCGAGGCCGAGCTCGCCGTGCTCAAGGAGGAGAAGAAGAGCAAGGGCTTCTTCAACTTCTCCGAGAAGGGCGAGGTCAAGGAGCGCATGAGGCCGTACGAGGCCAAGCTCTCCGAGGTCAACTCCAAGATCTATGCCATCAGGAACGGTACCGATAACTACATCGAGGAGTGCCTGAAGAGCCTCTCCGCCTCCTTCACGAGGCTGAGCTTCTAAGCTCGCTGCACCATCGCACCACGGAAAAGTGCCTTCCCTCTCTTGGGGAGGCACTTTTTTGCAATATGGCATGGCACACGCTCCCGGGGACGGGTGTGCCATTC
>CAMNAH010000136.1 GCA_946530775.1 uncultured Coriobacteriales bacterium | reverse complement strand
CCTGACAGGAAATGCCCCCCGCTGGAAAGCCGCACGTCAAACAAAAAGCCCGCCGAGATGGCGGGCTTTTTGCAGTGCAGGATTGCGTGCAGTTTAGCGCTTGGAGAACTGCGGACGCTTGCGGGCCTTCTTGAGGCCGTACTTCTTGCGCTCGACCGCGCGGGAATCGCGGGTGAGGAAGCCGGCCTTCTTGAGCTCGGCACGATACTCGCCGGCGTCGAGAAGGGCGCGGGCGATGCCCAGACGGAGGGCGCCGGCCTGGCCGGTGATGCCGCCGCCGTCGAGGTTGGCGTAGATGTCGAAGGCCTCGGCGGTCTCGGTGAGCTTGAGGGGCGCGAGGGCGCCGTCAACGAGCTGCTGGCGGCCGAAGTACGCGAGGCCGTCCTTGCCGTTGCAGACGAGCTTGCCGGTTCCGGGGACGAGGCGGACGCGGGCGACGGCCTCCTTGCGGCGACCGGTACCCCAGTAGGTTACGGTGTTCTCGGCCATCGGTTATGCCTCCACTTCGATCTTGACGGGGTTCTGGGCCGCATGCGGATGCTCGGGGCCAGCGTAGACCTTGAGCTTCATACCCTGCTGACGGCCAAGGGTGGTCTTGGGAAGCATGCCCTTGATGGCGTGCTCGACGACACGCTCGGGATGCTTGGCCATGGCCTCCTTGAAGGACTCGAACTTGAGGCCGCCCAGCCAGCCGGAGTAGCGCCAGTAGCGCTTGTGATCGGCCTTGACACCGGTGAGCACGACCTTGTCGGCGTTGATGACGACCACGAAGTCGCCCGTGTCGGTGTTGGGGGTGAACTGGGGCTTGTCCTTGCCACGCAGGATCATAGCGGCCTTGGTGGCGAGACGGCCAAGCGTAAGGCCATCAGCGTCGATGAGCACCCACTTGCGCTCGACCTCGCCCGGCTTGGCGTAATGAGTCGACTTTTTCACTTGACTCCTCCACTTGCAGTGATGCGACGGCATCTGGACATACCGACGCGAATTCTTTTACAGATTACGGGGCTCTGCAAAGAAAGCTTCAAGATTGTACTACATATCAAGCGCAGATAAACGCGCGAATTTCATCCAATCTGGACTTTGCCTGGGTGCGGCCCTGCAGATAAAGGTCGAGAAGCGGCGCCCCATTGCGCTCCGCAACGCCCACGGTGACGGGCACCTCCGGGGCGATGACGAGCAGTTTTCCCTGTTTCTCCAGCTCAAAGAGCTGTTCGCGCTGAGCGTTGTAGCGCTCGCCGCGCGTTTTGAGCGCCTCGAGAAAATACGGGAAGCGATCGTAGCGATGCGTGCGGATCGCAAGTTTTTCACAATCGAGGGGCTTGCGGTAGGCGCGATCCTGCGTGAGAACCACCACCGCGCGGTCCGCCGGCTCGTATCCCTCGGGCGGATTGGCGCCCTCGAGGCCCAGCGCCGCGGCGAAGGGCACCGAGTCAGCCGTGCCGCCGTCGAGCAGGCGCATGCCGTCGACCTCGACCGTCTGCGAGATGCCCGGGAGCGACGCCGACGCCTGCACCTTGAGCAGGTCCTCGGGCAGGTGGTCCACCCTGAGGTAGCGCGGGCCGCCGAACACCACGTCGGAGGCCACCACATACATGGGCGTGGTCTTGGCGTTGAACGTCTCGTTGTCGAAGGGGTCCAGATGGTCCTGGATCTCTCCGTACATGAACTCGGGGTTGGTGATGTTTCCCGTGGTGGCGAGCGACTTGAGCGACATGAGGCGCGAGTCGTCGCGGAAGGCGAGCATGACGCGCATGGTGCGGCCCTGCTGGCGCGCGAGGAAGTTGCCCGCGTTCATGGCGCCCGCCGAGACGCCCCACACGCTGGAGAACTGCGTGATGTCGTTCTCGAGCAGCACATCGAGCACGCCGCCCGTATAGATGCCGCGGTAGCCGCCGCCTTCGAGGATAAGTGCCGTCTTAGCCATGGGTTTCCTCCCGTTGCCTGTTCCTCCGCTAGTATAGCGCCGCGGCGGCGGCCTGCTGGTAAACTGCTAGGTAAACCTTTACGCGAGAAAGGCGCCTGTCATGCTGATACGCTTCGCCATTCCCGAGGACCTTCCGGGCATCCACGAGCTGCTCGACCAGGTGCTCGCCGTGCACGCCGCGGGACGCCCCGACATCTTCATCGCCGGCACGCGCAAATACAACGACGACCAGATCCTCGGGCTTATCGCCGACAACGACCGCCCGCTCTTCGTGGCGGTGGACGAGGACGCCGCGCCCGGCGAGCTTTTGGGATACGCCATCTGCATGGTGAAGGACTTCTCGGGGAGCAACAACATGCAGCCCATCAGAACGCTGCACATCGACGACCTCTGCGTGGACGAGGCGGCGCGCGGGCGGCACATCGGCACCGCGCTCTACGAGCATGTGGTGGCATGGGCGCGCGAGCAGGGCTTTTATAACGTGACGCTCAACGTGTGGGAGTGCAATCCCGGCGCGCGGGCGTTCTACGATGCCATGGGCATGCAGGTCAAGCGGACGGAGATGGAGGCCATACTATGAAGCTCGTCATCGCATCCGATATCCACGGCGCGGCCGATTGGTGCGCCAAGCTCATGAAGGCGATCGAGGACGAGAGCCCCGATCGCGTGGTGCTGCTCGGCGACGAGCTGTACCACGGGCCGCGCAACGACCTGCCTGCAGACTATGCGCCAAAGCGCGTCATCGAGATGCTCAACAGCATCGCCGACCACGTGATCGCCGTTCGCGGCAACTGCGAGGCCGAGGTTGACCAGATGGTCTTGAACTTCCCGTGCATGGATGACTTCAAGGTGATCGAGGACGGCGGGCGCCACCTCTTCCTCACGCACGGGCACGTGTGGGGACCGGGCTTCCACAACAGCATCGAGCGCATGCCCGAGCTGGTGGAGGGCGATGCGCTGCTCTACGGCCACACGCACGTGAAGGTGCTGAGCAACATCGACGGCGTCACGATCTTCAATCCCGGCAGCGTGGGCATCCCCAAGGACGGCTCGCACAGCTACGGCATCTACAACCTCGGCACCTTCGAGCACCGCGAGCTGTAATCCGCCTTTTGGGACATATTTTTCCGATTTTTTGTCTCAAAAGGCTTTAGGGGTCTCTTGCCACGGGGTTGAATCGCCTTTTGGGACAAATTTTTCCGATTATTTGTCTCAAAAGGCTTATGGCGCGCCGCTCGAGAGCAGCGCTATGCCTTTTTGCGGCCTGCGAACAGGATGATCGCCACCATGGCGCAGTAATACACCGCGCAGATGCCCATGCAAAGAGCCGCCATGGCCATCGACCGCGACGCCAAGCCCACCAGAATCAGGATGGGTGCGCCAAGGATGATGCCGAAGGAGCTGCCCAGCACCAAATTGTTGGCAGCGGGCGTCTTCATGAGCGGGTCGATCTCGCGCAGAAGCAGCACGCCGGACGAGATGGTGCCCGTCATCATGCCGTACATGCTCACGAGACCCTCATAGTAGTAGCCCGGATACGCGCGCTTGCACACAAACCGCAGGTGGATCAGGGTGAAGGCCGCACCGGCAACCGCGAGCAGCGCAAACGGCAGCCAAAGCCCGCGCAGGTCGGCGGCCTCGATGGTGCTGATCGCCGAGACGATCATGACGTCGAAGGCGAAGCCCGAGATGCGGCTCAGCAGGTAGTTGTTCTGATACTGCTGCGTCATGAGCCTGCGGGAGCGCAGCGCCTTGAGCGCCACGCGCATGAGAATCGCGAAGCCAGAGCCGAAGATGAAGTTGAAGCCCCAGAGCAGCGGGCTCAGGGTATTGGCCACGCCCGGCGCCGCGGCGGCTAGCGCAGCCGTGACTCCGCGGATGACTAGGAATGTGATCAGGTAGACCACC
>CAMNAH010000135.1 GCA_946530775.1 uncultured Coriobacteriales bacterium | reverse complement strand
GGCTCCTACGCGGGCACGTTCGCAGCAAGCGCCGCTGCAGGAGGCGCCGTCTCCACCGCCACCGTCGATTCCTCGTCCTCCTACCTCGACTGGGCGCGCAGGAACATGGAGGCCAACGGTTTTGCCGGCAAGCGCCATCGCCTCATGCGCACGCTGCCCGGTACCGAGACGTTCGATCTTGTCTACGCAGACGCCTCGGCCCTCGGTAGCACCACTCTCTCAGACCTCGCCAGCCTGCTCTCACCCGCAGGCACCATCGTGCTCACCTCGTCGCGCCGCGACTTCCGCATCGACGACGAAGAGCTCACCGCCGCTGGCCTCTCCCTCGAGGACGTCACGGCCAAGACCATCGGCCACGACTTCGAGCGAACGCCCAAGATCCACCGCTGCCTGCTGCTCAGGCGCAGCTAGCGCACCCAGACCGGAGGCCCCATGCACTACGACGGCACCATCTTCCGCCCGCCCTACGAGGCATATTCGCTCCTCCTGCAGGTCACCAGGGGGTGCAGCCACAACGCATGCACGTTCTGCTCGATGTACCGCGACGTGCCCTTCTCCATCTCGCCGCTCGACCAGATCGTCGACGATATCGCCGAGGCCTCATGGTCGTACCTCGACGCCGACCGCGTCTTCCTCGTCAACGGCGACCCCTTCTGCCTGCCCGCCGACGCCCTGCTCAACATCGCCGAGATGATCCACGAGGCGCTGCCCGCCGTGGAGAGCATCGGCTGCTACGCGCGCATCACCAACGTCGCCGAGAAGACCGATGACGAGCTCGCCGCCCTCGCAGCCGCGGGCTACGCCGACATCAACATCGGCGTCGAGAGCGCGCTCGACGACGTGCTCTCGTTCATGGCGAAGGGCTACACCGTCGCGGAGGCGCGCAGGCAGTTCGCTCGCCTGCATGCGGCGGGCCTGCCCTTCAACGTCAACATCATCAACGCCGCCGCGGGGCCGAAGCGCATCCTCGAGCATGCCGCCGCCAATGCCGCGCTGGTCAACGAGGCAAAGCCCACGCTCATCTTCGTCTCGCCGCTCCACGTGGATCCCGGCGCGCCGCTCGAGAAGCTCGTGGCGCGCGGCGAGTTCGAGGAATGCACGCTCGGGCAGTACCTCGAGGAGGAGATCGCCTTCCTCGAGGGCCTCGAGCTCGACGACTGCGTGTTCTTCGGCGCCCACGTGAGCAACCCCATACCCGTGAACGGGCTGCTCCCGCGCGATAAGGGCACCCTGCTGGCAGCGCTGCGCGACGGTCTTTCGATGATGCCGCAATCGATGCACGACTCGCACCCGTCGAAGGGCGCCGAGGGACGGCTCCGTTAACGGACGGCTCGCACCCGCAACCGCCATGCGTGCGCTGCGTTACCATTGAGAACGACAACCGCACCGGAAAGGCATCCCATGACCGAGCTCGACGAAGTCATCGCATACAAGTTCATCTACCTGGCAGTCGTCATCATCATCGCCTTCGTCATCCAGATGATCGCGACCCGCGCCATCAAGCGCGTGTTCTCGGTGACGAACGTGCCCAGGGGATCGATCTTCGTGAACCTGGCAACGGGCCTCATCTGGTTCCTCGCGCTGCTCGCCGTGCTCGAGCCGGTCTTCGGCGTGCAGCCCACGGCCTTCGTCGCCGCCCTGGGCGTGGTCTCCGTCGCCGTCTCCTTCGGCCTGCAGAACACCGTCTCCAACGTCATCTCGGGACTGGGCCTCATGCTCGGGCACGTCATCGAGGTGGGCGATTGGATCGAGGTGGGTGCCTACCAGGGCGTCATCACCGACATCACCTGGCGCGCCACCACCATCAAGACCCTCATCGGAGACGTGATCGTCATCCCCAACTCGGTGCTCAACACTACGACGCTACGCAAGATGTGCGACCTCTCGGCGCGCTCGTTCGTCATCCCGCTCGACATCCATCCCGAGGCAGACATGGCAGAGGTCGAGCGAGATGTGCGCGCATCTGTGGAGAAGGCCTGCGCAGACTACATCGACCCCGCGCTGGGCGTCATCCTCGTGGAGATGGGCTATGGCACCTTCGGCTTCAGGCTGGATGTGCGCGTGAGCGTGAAATCGCTGGACGACCTGCTCGCCGCCCGCAGCGCCGCCGTGACCGCAGTCGCAGGCCGTTCCTGGCTCGCCCGCTGGTAAAACCTACCCCAGAATCTCCTTCGCAATCGCATCCGCGATGCGGATCTGATCCTCGCCTTCGAAGGCGTGGTCCGCTCCCGGCACCAGCTCGAATGTGCAATCCGCATACCGCTTGGCCGCACGCTTGGAATAGAGCGCGGGAACCAGCGAGTCGCTGTCGCCATGCCAGATGCGCACGGGACCGGGATAGGTCATGTGCTGGTAGGGATCATATTCCATGGCATCGACGGCATAGGCACGGCCCAGGCGCTGCCACTTGATGAAGGTCTCGGGCACGTTATCGATGCTGCCGAAGCGATCGCACATCTCCTCGTGGATGAGCAGCGCCGGATAGAGCAGGAAAAGGCCAGCCACGTCTTCGGGGCGCTCCTCGGCGACCATGGTCGAGACGAACCCGCCCTGGCTCTGGCCGAGCAGATACACGCGATGCTCATCGACCTCAGGCAACGCCGCAATGGCATCGAGGATGCAGGAGAGGTCCACGGCCTCGGTCTTGACCGAGTTCTCGAGCGTCGAGACGCCCGTGCTCCGCGCCTTGCGGCTGCCGCCGGCGAAGTCGAAGGCGTAGGCGGCGATGCCCCTCTCGGCCATGAGCTGGGCCCACTGACCCGAGTCTTCCGCCAGACCGCTGAAGAAGTGCGAGCAGATAACCGCAGGCAGGGGGCCCGCTGCGTCCTCAGGAAGATACAGCCTGCCGAAGATGCGACCACCCGGCCGATCGACCCAAAGCTCGCGAGCCCGCACGTCTGCCATATCAACCATCGCCTTTCCGCAAATGCCCTGCTCAACGATTATGCATCATTCCGGCAAGCATCAGCACGTGCATGGCATAGAGTTTTTGTCCACCCCGTCTCGTACAGTTGTTCTATAGACAAACATACGTTGAAGGGAGCCACCATGCACGAGCAGCACGGCAGGATCGAGTTCACCAACCACCTCATGTTCAATGCGGTTCTCACCGAGAACGAGGAACTATGCAAGCGCCTCATCGAGGCCGTGCTGGGAAAGCATGTCGAGAGCATCGAATACCTCGATGACGAGCACGTTATCCAGCCCGACCTCGATGCACGCGGAGCAAGGCTCGACGTGCTCGCCCTCATCGACGGTGAGTACATCGATGTGGAAATGCAGGTAGGCCGCGAACCCGATATCGAACGCCGCTGCCGCTTCTACCACAGCGCTATCGCCACTCGTTACATGCCCAAGAGCTCGGGCTACGGGAGCGTTCCCACCAGCTATGTCATCTTCATCTGCCTTGTCGACCCGTTTGGGGCAGGCCTTCCCCGCTACGAGCTCGCTACCGCCTGCGTCGGCAGCCCGGAGATAACCGTTGACGACGGCGCAACATCCATCCTCCTCAATGCCCTGGCGTGGGAGCAAGAGGAAAACCCGGAGGTATCGGGGATGCTACAATATGCATTGACCGGCAGGTCAAGCGGCAATCTTGCGCGCGATCTTGCCGGAGCGGTCGATGGAAAGAACCTCGACAGGAATTGGGTGAGGGCAACCATGGGCGTCATGACGTACGAACACGAATTCCGCGTTCTCAACAGCGCGCTCGAAGAGAAGCGCGCCGAGCTCGAACGTGCCCGCGCCGCGCTTGATCAAACCCACTCGGAGCTCGAGAAAACTAGCTTCGAGCTCGAGCAGACCCACTCGGAGCTCGAGCAGACCCACTCGGAGCTCGAGCAGACCCACTCGGAGCTCGAGCAGA
>CAMNAH010000134.1 GCA_946530775.1 uncultured Coriobacteriales bacterium | reverse complement strand
GAGCTCAACCTCATCATCAAGGCCGATGTTCAGGGCTCCATCGAGGCGCTGCGCGACTCGCTGGAGAAGATGGACCAGTCCGAGGTGCGCATCAACGTCATCCACTCCGCCGTCGGCGCCATCTCCGAGACCGACGTCATCCTCGCCGACGCATCCAACGCCATCATCATCGGCTTCGGCGTGCGTCCCGAGGCCAAGGCCCGTGCCGCTGCCGAGCGCGACGGTGTCGAGATCCGTACCTACAGCGTCATCTACAAGGCCATGGAGGACATCGAGGCTGCCCGCGTGGGCATGCTGAGCCCCACCGAGGTCGAGGTTTCGACCGGCCTTGCCGAGGTCCGCGATACCTTCAAGGTGCCCAAGGCCGGCATCGCCGCGGGCTGCATGGTGCAGGAGGGCGAGATCGCCGCGTCCGACCGCGTGCGCCTCGTGCGCGACGGCATCGTGGTCTACGATGGCAAGATCGCCTCGCTCAGGCGCTACAAGGACGAGGTCAAGAGCGTCCGTGCCGGCTTCGAATGCGGCATCAGCCTCGAGAACTTCCAGGATATCCATCCTGGCGACACCATCGAGGGCTACCGTATCGACGAGGTCGCGCGCACCGAGTAGGAGGTCTGCGCACTATGAAGCAGAATCAGAACTCGCGCCGCATCAACCAGATGGCGCGCGAGAAGCTGGGCTATATCCTGCTCTTCGAGGTCTCCGACCCCGAGCTCGAGCTCATCACGCTCACGGGAGTGGAGGTCTCGATTGACAAGAGCATCTGCAGGGCCTACATCAGCTGCGATCGCGATCGCTATGAGCGTGTGAGCGCCGCCCTCGAGCGTGCCAAGGGGAGGATCCGCTCCCTTCTGGGCCGCTCGCTGGGCTGGCGTGTCACGCCCGAGCTCGTCTTCGCCATCGACACCACCACCGATGAGGCCGAGTCAATCGCCCGTGCCCTTCAGGATGTCCCCCCGACCATGAGCGTTCCCAAGGACGAGGACGGATATCCCCTTGAGCCGGAAGCGGAGCCCAAGGAGGCCCGATGACCCTCGACAACCAGCAGGCCGTGCAACAGGCGGAGGGCTTCGATAGGATCGTCTCGCTGATCGAGGCGTCGCAGACCATCGCCCTCTGCGCCCATACCGATCCCGATGGGGATGCGCTGGGGAGCGTGCTCGGTCTTTCCCGCGCCCTCTCCAAGCGTTGGCCCGAGAAGACCTTCACGAACATGCTCGCCGACAAGAGCGATATCCCCGCCATCTACCGTTTTCTCGATGGTTCGGATTCGTTTGTGCATGCTGCGGACTTCGATGAGACGCCTGATCTCTTCATCAGCGTCGACCTCTCCAAGGCGGACCGTCTTGCCGATGGCGAGGCGGTGTGCAGGCGCGCGCTCCACAGGGCCGTGCTCGACCACCATCCTGGCGGTGACGACATCTGGGAAGCCGGCGTTGTGAGGGCATCTGCGGCTGCTGCGGGCGTCATCGTCGAGGAGTTCATCGAGCATCTCGGCATCGCCCTCGACAAGGAGATGGCCCAGGCGCTGCTCTGCGCCATCGTGACCGACACGGGCCGCTTCCAGTATCAAAATGCCGACCCGGAGGCGTTTCTCGTCACCTCGAAGCTCGTAGAGGCAGGGGCATCTCCCTCCGAGGTCGCGCTCCAGGTGTATCAGAGCGACCGCATCTCCTACCTGCATCTCGAGGGCAAGGTCATGGGCCGCATCATCACGTTCTTCGATGGCAAGGTCGCCTACAGCTACACCTCGCTCGCCGACCTCGAGGGTTCGGGCGTCGATGTGAGCGAATGCGACGGTCTTGTCGATGTGGTGCGCCGCACGGCCGGCGCCGAGATCATCCTGTTCCTCAAGCAGGTTGCTGCCGACAAGGTCCGAGGCAACCTCAGGTCAAAGACCGACTGGGACATCTCGAAGGTTGCCTGCGAGATGGGCGGCGGCGGCCACAGGGCTGCCGCGGGATTCACCTACGATGGCGATATCGACGAGGCCCTCTCGGTCGTGCTTCCCAAGCTCCAGGCCCTTCTCGAGCAAAACGGGTGTGAAACGGCATAGGTCGCTGGTTGTTTTGAAGCGTCGCTCATGCGGACATAGCTTTCTTTTGGGCGTGAACAAGCCCGTTGGACTCTCGAGCCACGACGTGGTCGCCCGTGTGCGCCGCGCAGTGGGGGAGAGCAAGGTGGGCCATGCCGGGACGCTCGACCCGCTGGCTTCGGGCGCCCTTATCATCGGCGTCGGGCAGGCCACGCGCCTGCTCGGGCTCATCACGCTCGACGATAAGCGCTATCTTGCGCGCATAGCCTTCGGCTGCGAGACCGCGACCGATGATGCCGAGGGAGAGCCCATCCGCACGGCGCCTGTACCAAGCGAGCTGCTTGATGAAACGTTTGCCCGCTCCGCACTCGCGTCCATAGTGGGCGAGCAGGACCAGGTTCCACCTGCGTATTCGGCCATCTCCGTCAACGGGAGGCGTGCGTACGACATCGCTCGCAAGGGCGGCGACGTCGAGCTCGCAGCTCGGCGAATCACCGTCCACGATGCCCTGCTCGTTTCGATTGAGCACAGCGACGATGCCGTTATGTGGACCTGCGCTTTCCATGTCTCGAAAGGCACCTATATCCGTTCGCTTGCACGCGACCTCGGTCGCAAACTCGGCAGCGCGGCCCACCTTTCGGGACTTGTGAGGACCGCATCCGGATCCGTGCCGCTCGACCGCTGCATCGAGCTCGATACCCTCGCCGAGGGCGGCCTCGATGCGGCGCTCTCCCACATGCTCGATCCGCTCGAGCTGCTCCCGTATCCATCGTGCGTGTTATCCGTGCCTGAAGCGACCGACATCATGCAGGGCAAGCAGATCTCCTCGTCGGTATGCTCCGACCTCGCTTCTGACGAACGCGTCTGCCTTACCTTTGACGGCAAGCTCATAAGCGTGGGGGAGTGCACGGGGCCTCGCATCTCGGTTGTCTCGAACTTCCCCGAGGGCATCGAGGGGGTGCGGCGATGAACGCGATGCGCTCTGCTGATATTGCCTCTGCGCTCCTGCTCGATGCGTCTCTTCCTCGCGCCATCAAGATCGACGGCGCAACGCTCTATGCGAAGCCTGGCAGGGATTTCGGCCCCGATAAACCCTTCGTATGCGTTATCGGGGCGTTCGACGGCCTCCATGTGGGTCATCGCGCCCTCATCGACGCGGCGCGTGCAGATGCCGAAGCGCATGGGGTGCCGCTCGCGATCGCCACGTTCGTGCCCGATCCCTCCGAGGTGCTTTCAACGCGTAATCCCGAGCGTCTCTACTCCGATGACGATCGCGTCCGCGCGCTCTCGCTCGTCGATGCCGATCTGATCATCGCCTTCGATTTCACCTGGCAGTTCTCGAGGATGAGCTACGAAGCGTTCACCCTCGATGTGCTGGGCTCGATCATCAAGCCGGTGTCGATCCATGTTGGCGCCGACTTCTCCTTTGGGGCCGATGGCGCTGGATCATCCTCCGATATCGCGCGGCTTGGCGAGGCCCATGGCTTCACAGCATATGGACACGCCCTTGTTGAGCGCGGAGGCGAGGCCGTCTCGTCCACGCGCATCAGGAGCCTGATCAAGGAGGGAAGGTTCGGCGAGGTCCGTGAGCTTTTAGGACGCAGCCACATGATGCGCGCTCACGTGCGCTTCGTCGGCGCGCAGCCCGAGCTGTCCTTCGATGCGCGCTCGTGCATGCCTGCTTCGGGCGCCTACGCGTGTGCGCTGGCTGCGGGCAGCACGGCCTTTCCCGCCTTTGTTTTGACGAATGCCGCATCGCATAGCGCTGTCATCATGCCCTCGTCATCGATGCCGCAGGACTCCGAAGAGGCTTCGGTGGTCTTTTTCGCGTCTCTTTCCGAAACGG
>CAMNAH010000133.1 GCA_946530775.1 uncultured Coriobacteriales bacterium | reverse complement strand
GCGGATAGCCGGCGTTGAACGCATCGATGCGCGGGCCCCAGGCCTCTGCGAACTCCTCGCGCTCACGTGCCTCCTCGCTGGACTGCTCGACGACCACCGGCGCATCGCTTGCATCGCGCGATGTCGGAGCGGCAGCCTCCTCGGTGCCCGTGCATCGCGAGAGGATGGCGACGATCACGAGGATGACGGCGAGGGCTGCCAGCGCAAGGAGGATGTTGCGCTCCCTGCCCAAGATCGGAGAGGAGCGGACGGGCTCGCGGGGTGTGCCGCGTCGCTTGGCCATGCATCCTCCTTTCCGATCGTCTGCCTGTACCATGACAGGGGGACAGGTTTGCTGTCAAGTTTTGGACAAAGGACCTGTCACGTCACGAGCCGAGCATCTTACGGATGCGGGCAAGGCCATCGCAGAGCGCGTCGATGTCGTCCTTCTCGTTGTAGGGGGCGACGGAGGCGCGGACGGTGGAGTCCACGCCGAGGCTCCTGAGCGCGGGCTGCGCGCAATGATGCCCCGACCGCACCGCCACGCCTAGCTTATCGAGCATGAACGCGACGTCGAACGCGGATGCCCCCGCGAGCTCGAACGACACGATGGAGCTGCGCAGCTCCGGATGCCCCAGAACCGCGACGCCGTCCAACGCCTCGAGCCGCTCCACAGCGTAGGCGGTCAGCTCCCGCTCGTGGGCGCGCATCTCGTCGAGGCCGTTCTCCTCGAGGTAGGAGATCGCCGCATCGAGCCCGATGATGCCGGAGATGTTGGGCGTGCCCGCCTCGAGGCGGTAGGGGAGCGCGCCGAATGTCGTCTCCGAATCGCCCACCGTGCCGACCATGCCGCCGCCGAAGCGCGAGGGTGCGAGGCTTTCGAGCAGGTCCCGTCTTCCGTAGAGCACGCCCGTGCCGGTGGGACCGAGCATCTTGTGCGCGGAGAACGCGTAGAGATCGATGCCGGATGCCGAGGCGTCCATGCCCTCGTGCAGGATACCCTGCGCGCCGTCGGCCACGGCGATCGAGCCAAAGCGGTGCGCCAGCGCCGCGACGTCCGTCACCGGCACGACGGTGCCCGTGACGTTCGAGACCTGCGTGACGGCGACGACCTTCACCGTGTGTCCAGCGAGCAGGGCCTCGAGCTCGGAGAGCGACAGCCTGCCGTCATGCGAGCGCCAGATCAGGAACTCGGCGCCACGCTCCGCGCACAGGCGCTGCCAGGGGACGAAGTTCGAATGATGCTCGAGGTCGGACACCACGACTGCCGTGCCGGGCTCGATGATGTCCGAGAGCCCTCGGGCGACCATGTTGAGGCTGTCCGTCGCACCGTCCGTGAAGACGACCTCCTCGGGATGCGCCGCTCCGATAAAGGCGGAGACGTGCGAACGCGCGCGCTCCAAGGCGCCGGTGGCCCGCTCGCTCAGGTAATGCACGCCACGGTGGACGTTGGCGTGCTCGTGCGCATAGTAGCCCGCGATGCGATCGCGCACCTGGCGCGGCATCTGCGTCGTGGCGGCATTGTCGAGATAGACGAGCGCATGCCCGTGGACCGTGTCATCGAGGACCTCGAAATCCCGACGCCATTTACCAACCATATGCGGATCTCCCATCTTGGAGCACAACGATGTGCGATACAATCATTTCAACTAAACGATAGTTCAAATCGGCAGGCCGACGCATGAACTCCAAGCAAATCAGCTGCTTTCTCGAAGCCGCCCGCTGCGGGTCGTTCACGACGGCGGCGAAACGCCTCTACATCTCGCAGCCCGCTTTCAGCAGGAACATCTCCCAGCTGGAGGAGGAGCTCGGCCTGGCGCTCTTCCGCCGCAACTCCTTCCACGGCATCGACCTCACCGAGTCGGGTTCGATCATGGCCGAGGCGTTCGCGGCGACGCAGGCTGAGATCGACTCCGCGATCGGGCGGGCCCGCGAGCTCGAACGGCAGCGCCACGTGCGCCTGTCGCTTGGCCTGCTCGAAGGGCAGCTGCTCGACGACGGCCTCTCCGACATCTTCTCGAGGCTCCGCATCACCTATCCCAACCTGAGCGTCAGCATCGTGCGCGATACCTACAGCGCCTTGATGAACGCCCTGTCGGCGGGGGAGATCGACCTCGTGTGCATGCCCGACTGGCAGCTGCGCGGCGTTGCCGGCCTCGAGGTGGTTCCCCACGCCCTGCTCGAATCGATCCTCGTCGCCCCCAAGCGCCTCGTCAGCGCGCCGGAGCCGCGCACGTACTCGATGGCGGAATTCGCCGGCCTCACCTTCGTGTCGGTGGACGTCGAGGGCCATGAGGCTATCGCCGCGCTGCTCGATGACCTGTTCGCGTCGGTCGGGATCAGCCCCAAGGTCGTTCTCGCCAAGAGCCTGCGCGAGCAGATCGAGATGGTCGAGATGGGCGACGGTGCCATCCTGATCAACCCCTACAACTACATCTGCTACAGCCCCAACGTGTGCTGCTTCAAGGTTGCCGAGCTGCTGCCTCAGCCCTTCTCGCTGGCCTGGCGCAAGGACCGTATGCCCGAGAGCGTCACGCTCCTGCGCCCGTTCCTCGAGAATCCCTGCAAAAGCTGACGATCGAGCTCGCGATTGACCTGATACCCAGCTGCCGCGTGTCCGAGAAGTGCTCGGCGATGCCCAGCTCGTCGAGGAAGTCGATGTCGCTCTGGGCGATCTCCTCGAGCGGGACCCCGTTGAACAGCTCCTGCATGATGTAGAGGATCCCGCGGATGATGAGGGTGTCGGAGGTCGCGCGCATGGAGAAGACCCCATCATGCGCATCGAGGGCGAGCCAAACCTGCGACTGGCAGCCGCTCTGCAGGTTCTCATCCACCATGAGGTCGGGCTGGTCGGGGCTCACGTAGGCCGAGAGCTCAACCAAAAACGAGTACTTCGTGAACTCGTCGTCGAAGGCGTCGAGCTCCGCGCGGATCTCTCTCAAGCGCTCTGCGAGCATGATTTCTTCTCCTGGATGATGCGGGCGAGCTCGTCGGTGGTCTCGATATCGGCGGTGTTCACGGGCGGGTACGCGAAGTCGAAGTGCTTCGAGAGCGCCATGAACAGCAGCACCTTCTTGGTCATGTACGAGCTGGTGGCGCCGCAGTGGCGGCTCACGTCGAGCAATGTCATCTCGTTGGGGTTGAGCCGTCCGGCTTTGGCCACGCTGAGCTGGGCGAGCTCGTTGAGGTCGTGCGTTGCAGGCGGTTCCTCCTCGTCGTCGAGGAGGAACTTGCACAGCACGTAGCGGTGGATGCTCTCGGCGAAGGCGGCGGGGTCGGCCTCGCCGAGGTCGCCCCACCGCCCGAGCTCCGCGTTGGCATGGGCGTCCGCGACGGCGAGCCTCTTGATGATGCCGGTCTTATCCAGAATGGCCAAAACCAGGACCTCCTCTCAAGGCCCGCCGCGCGGGCTGGCTAACTTAGCAGGCGAGCACCTCGAGGCCGAGGACGCGGCCGAGCTCGCACATCTCATCGTAGTAGTCGCCGTAGACGAACGGCACGTGGTTGCCCACGTAGATCTGGGCATTGTAGAACTTCTGGGTGTCGGCGACGCTGAAGAGCACGCCGTGCGTGCAGTTGTCCATGTCGTAGCCGAAGCCCGCGGTGATGGTGCCGCGCGAGACGAGGAGCTTGTCGCAGTTGGGGCTGAAGCGGCACATGGTGATGACCTGGCCGGCATCCTTGTCGAAGTCGCGGCGCATGGTCACGCCGAAGCCGCTGTAGGCGAACGGACGGATCGAGAAGCGCGCGTCCTCCTCGTCGAAGCCCTTCATCTTGCGGTTGCCCACGGAGTGCTGGGTCATGACGATGTTGGGCGTGCCGCGCAGCGCATCCCACTTCTCGGCGCCCACGTGGTCCTTGGAGAAGTGCTGCACGTAGCCGTCCTCGGTGAGCGTGCCGTCGG
>CAMNAH010000132.1 GCA_946530775.1 uncultured Coriobacteriales bacterium | reverse complement strand
TTCCGCTATGCGAGCCAGGCGGGCATCTCGGCGCAGACCGCGCGGGCGCATGCATAGGCGCGCTCAAGCGAGATCACGGCCGAGACCTGATAGGCGCCGGACGGCATGAGCGCGAGCACCGCGGCGCAATCCACGCGACGGTCATCGACTAGGCAGAGCGGCAGTAGCAGCTTGACCGTATCGTCGGCGGGATCATAGACGGGCGCGACGATGCGGTAGCTCGCACGGGCGCGGCGCAGCGCGAGCTCGACGCCGTCCTGGATGGCGCGTCCCATCCTGCGGTAGAGGCCCGGATCCGCCTTGATGGCGCGCGCGAGTGCGGTGAGCTGCTCGGTTCCAAGCGGTGCATCGGCAGCCTCGAGCCCGAACTGCTCGATCAGGGCACGTGTCTGGCCGCTTGCATCGAGGCTCTCGACGATGAACGAGCGCGGGAACCTGCCCAGCTGCGCGGAGAGCAGCGATGCGGTATCGATGATGAGGAGCTTTCCCGGCTCTGCCGTCACGTCCTCGAGGCGCGTGAGGTAGCGCGCGGGCTCGGGCAGCGGGTCGAACGTGGCGGCAAGGCGCATGCCCAGCTCGCCAGCTCCTGCCACCGCAAAACCGAGCTGCCAGGGGATGGAGCCTTTGAGCGGGGTCAGCACCGCGTAGATGCTCTCGGAGAAGGGCGTGAGCAGACCCGTGTCGAACGCGGCGAGCGAGCCGTCGTCGGCGGTGCGGAGCTTGCCCTCGGCCATGATGCGATGGAAGGTCACCGCGAGGTACTCGCGGAGTATCCCGTAGCGGCTGTTCTTGCCCACGCCCTCGCCGGGGTAGTTCCAACGCTCGGGCGCTGCCATGGTGGCCAGCGTGCCGAGGGCGGTGTCCCAGTTGCCGATCTTCGCGAAGGCAGCGAGCTCGCGCACGGGATTGGCGCCGCCGCGCGCCGAACCCGAGAGGTCGCTCCAAGCGCCCTCGTCGGCTGTGGGAAGGCCCTCGATGCCGGCTGCATCATGCGCGGATCCGCTTCCGTCATCGCCATCGATGAGCGCGACCGCCCAGCTCTTGCCGCCTGGGGTCTTGGTGGTGTGCTTGATGGTGACCTCGACGGGCGTGCCGTCTTCGTGCAGATAGCGCAGCGGGAAGCTCGCCTTGGAGCGCGTGCCCGAGACGAGCCCGCACGAGCAGGCGTAGGCCCAGTCCTCGTCGAGCACGGCCTGCACGCTCGCATCGATGGGAAGGATCATCGAGAGGGTGCGGAGCTGCGCATCCTTGACGAGCACCTCGGAGGAGAAGCTCTCCGGCAGCCCGCGGTTGGGTACCGGCGCAGGCACCGCTACGGCTTCAGTCACCTTTTCAGGTTCAACAACAGTTTGGGGCTCTGCCAGGGGTTCGGCGTCGGCGAGCCCCTCAGCTGCGAATTCGTAGGGATCGTAGGTGATGGTGAGCTTGATGGACGGCTCAGGCGCTGGCTCCTCGGCGGGAACAACAATGGGTTCAGCTTTGGATGACTCGGAAGGTTCGCCAGCGATCTGTTCGGCGGTGTCCCGAATGGGATTGGTCGCAGTTGTCTCGGAAGATTCCTCCGGAGGACGTTCCTCTGCGGTCGTTTCGGATGATTTCTCAGGACATTCCGCAGTCTCGTTCTTTGAGGCGAGGACGTTCGGCAGAACTATCGAGGCTCCTTCGGTTGGGATCTCCTGCGGTTCTACCTCGACAACTGCGACTTCGCGCTTGCGGGGCTTCGCCGGAGTGGGATCCTTGGCGCCCTTCTTTTTCTTCCAGCTCTTCGTGCCGCCCTTCGCGGTCTTCTCGGCGGCGACGGGCGCGGCGAGGCGCTCGAGCACGCCGTCGAACTCCTCGTTTCGCAGAAGCGTCGCATACACGCGGCCCTTCTTGAACACGGTGAGCTTGAAGAGCTCGGGCATGGCCTCGAGCATGTCGAGCACGGAGCCGAACTCGAGGTCCTCGGGCTCGACGTCCTCCTCGGCGAGCACCTCCTCCACGCGGGGGACAAGCACCTGCTTGCCCACACCGATCTTCTCGGAGAAGAGCTGGTAGAAGTACAGACGATTGCCAACGGTGATCTTTCCCATGGGAGGGCCTTTCTGATAAGGTTCAACCCTTCTAGCTTACTACCCGCTGAGCTAACTCACCGTTGCGATATGCGCGGGGAGGCATTTTGCGAGCGCGCCATCAGTCTTCGACCAGCGGAATGAGGTCGCCATAGCCTTCCTCGGCCATGCGCGAGAGCGGCACGAACCGAAGCGCGGCCGAATTGATGCAGTAGCGGAGTCCTCCCAGCTCGGAGGGGCCGTCGTCGAACACATGCCCGAGGTGAGAGTCTGCCTGCGCGCTCCGCACCTCGGTGCGGATCATCCCATGGCTCGTATCGCGGCGCTCCTCAAGCGCCCCGTCGGCGATGGGAGCGGAGAAGCTCGGCCATCCGCAACCCGAGGCGAACTTGTCGCGCGACGAGAAGAGCGGCTCTCCCGACACCACGTCGACGTAGATGCCGGGGGAGAAGAACAGGTCGTACTGGTTGGTGTAGGGCGCCTCGGTCATGCCGTGCTGCGTGACCTCGAACTGCGTCCACGTCAGCCGCTCGCGCAGCTCATCCTCGGAGGGTTTCTCGTAGCCGGCCATGTCGCACGGACCCTACAGCCTGCTCGCCACGGCGGCGATGAACTCCTCGGTGGTGAGGCGCTTGGGGTCGGGGAGCGTGGTGATGGCGGCGAGGTCGCCGGTCATCTCGCCGGCCTCGATGGTGTCGATGACGGCCTTCTCAAGACGGTTCGCGAAGGCGACCAGGTCATCGAGCCCGTCGAGCTCGCCGCGCTTGCGCAGCGCGCCCGACCACGCGAAGATCGTGGCCACGCTGTTGGTGGAGGTCTTCTCGCCGGCGAGGTGCTTGTAGTAGTGGCGCTGCACGGTGCCGTGCGCGGCCTCGTACTCCCAGGCGCCGTCGGGCGAGACCAGCACGCTCGTCATCATGGCGAGGCTGCCGAACGCGGTGGAGACCATGTCGCTCATCACGTCGCCGTCGTAGTTCTTGCACGCCCAGATGAAGCCGCCCTCGCTGCGCACCACGCGCGCGACGATGTCGTCGATGAGCGTGTAGAAGTACTCGATGCCCGCGGCTTCGAAGCGCTCCTTGTATTCGGCATCGAAGATCTCCTGGAAGATGTCCTTGAAGCGGTGGTCGTAGGTCTTGGAGATGGTGTCCTTGGCGCCAAACCACAGGTCCTGGTGCGTGTCGAGCGCGAAGTTCATGCTGGCGCGCGCGAAGCTCGCGATGGAACGGTCGAGGTTGTGCACGCCCTGCACCACGCCGGCATCGGCGAACTCGTGCACGGTGGCGCGGGTCTCGGTTCCGTCGGCTGCGGTGTGCACGAGCTCCACCTTGCCCGGCCCGGGGATGCGCATCTCGACGTTGCGGTATACGTCGCCGTAGGCATGGCGCGCCAGGGTGATGGGCTTCTTCCACGTGCGCACGTAGGGCTCGATGCCCTTGACCATGATGGGTGCGCGGAACACGGTGCCGTCGAGAGCGGCGCGGATGGTTCCGTTGGGGCTCTTCCACATCTCGTGCAGGTTGTACTCCTCCACGCGAGCCGCGTTGGGGGTGATGGTCGCGCACTTGACGGCAACGCCGAGGCGCTTGGTCGCGAGCGCGGAGTCCATGGTGACCTGGTCGCCCGTGGCATCGCGGTTCTCGAGGCCGAGGTCGTAGTACTCGGTCTTGAGGTCGACGAAGGGGCAGATGAGCTTGTCCTTCACCAACTGCCAGATGATGCGGGTCATCTCGTCGCCGTCCATCTC
Source organism: uncultured Coriobacteriales bacterium (assembly GCA_946530775.1). Next base: position 90 of record CAMNAH010000132.1, on the reverse strand, counting down.
GACAAGCGGTGTAATCATTGCGATTTTCTCCATGGTACCTGCCCATCTCTCGTTGCCTATGGTTTGATGTTAACAGTCTTGTCAGCCTGA
>CAMNAH010000131.1 GCA_946530775.1 uncultured Coriobacteriales bacterium | reverse complement strand
AGGTAGTCCTTCACGGCATCGAGCGAGCTCGTGCGCCACGCACCCGCCTCGGCCTGCTCGGCAAGCGGGCACACGATCTGGAAATCGAGCGCCTCGCCGGGAACGCGGCCGGCACGGCGCTCCTCCATGAAGTGGGCGTGCCACTGCTCATCGGTGGCATCCGCGAACTTCTCGGGATAGAGGAACAGCTGCTGGCGCTTCGTGGCGGCCACGAACATCTTGGCCGCCAACGGGGCGAGCTTCTCGTACTCATCGGCGGGCACGTTCACGAAGATCTGCGGCAGCGGTGCCGCAACCACGCGCTCGCACTCCCGGTCGATGCGGATGCCCAGCGCCTCGAAATCCAGCTTGTCCTCGGAGAAGCGCAGCTTGAGCACCACGCCCTCGTCGGTATGGAACTGCGCGCGCTGGTAGGGCGTGTCGAAGATGAAGTTGCCCAGCGAGTAGAAGATGGGCTTATCGCCCACAAACTCGTAGTTCATGGGCACGTGCGGGTGATGGCACACCACGGCGTCAGCGCCCATCTCGAGATAGGCGAGATAGCGGTCGCGCGTGTAGGGCGTGGGCAGCGAGGTGAACTCCTCGCCGCCGTGGGAGACCACCACGCACCAGCGGCAGCGCTGCTTGATGGCCGCGATCTCCTCGCGGATGATGTCCATCTCGTTCCAGAGCAGGCAACCCGCCTTGTCCTCGCCGGCCGGCTTGCAGCCACGCCTGTAACCCACGCCGAGAAGTCCGATGCCGCCCGCCTCGTCCAGGATGAGGGGCGTGCGCGCGGCATCGAGGTTCTTCCCTACGCCGAGCGTGCGCGCGCCGAACGCGCGGGCCTCGTCGAGCGTGGCGAGCAGTCCCGCCTCGCCGGCGTCCATGATGTGGTTGTTGACGAGGTTCCAGATATCTGCGTGCATGGCGCGCAGCACCGAGGTGGCGGCGGGGTCGATGGTGTGCATCAGCCGCTCCTCGAGGGCATGCTCGCGCGGGGCATTCGGATCGACCAGCGGCCCCTCCACGTTGGCAACCACATGGTCGGCATCGTGCAGAAAGGCCAGCACCTCGGGGTCGATGAGCTGCTCATCCTCCCACTTGCGGGCCATGAAGTGGTCGAAGCCAATATCGCCCGTGAAGGCGATCGCCGTCTGCGCCGCGCCTGCGCCCATGCCTACTCCCCCTCGCCGAGGACCAGCGCGCGGAACACGTCGCCGCGCTCCTCGAAGTTCTTGAAATAGCCGTAGCTCGCAGCCGCGGGAGAGAGCACGCACGCGCGGCCGGCATCGGTTATTTCCTTCGCCAGCGCCACGGCAGCGGCGAGATCGTCCACGTAGCGGCAGCATGCGAGCTCGGGCAGCTCGTTGAAGATGCGCTTGCCCGTGGCGTACATGAAGATGTAGCGGTAGTCCTGATGGCTTTTGACGAACTCGACCAGCTTGCTGTAGTCGATGCCGCGGTCCATGCCGCCCACGAGCACGGTCTGCGCATGCGGAATGCTGGTGAGCGCCGCGATGGCAGCCTCGGGAATGGTGGAGATGGAATCGTCGTAGTAGTCGACGCCGCCCACGCACCCCACGTGCTCCATGCGGTGCGGAAGGCTCTTGAACTCCGCGATCGCCGCGCGCACATCAACCGGATCGCAGCCATAGAGCGCCGTGGCGATGGTGTAGACCACGCGCGCATTGAACTGGTTATGCGCGCCCTCGAGCTTCATCGAGAAGGGCTCGAAGCCCGCCGGCGGCTCTGCGGGGAGCACGCACACCTGGGCCTCGGTATCCAGCGCAGGCACCTCATCGCCTGCGATGAGCACGTCGCGCGGCCCCTGGTTGCGCGTGATGCCCGCCTTGGCCGCGAAGTAGCGCTCGAGGGTGTCGTAGTGGTCGAGATGCTCCTCATAGAGGTTCAGGAAGACCGCCACGTGCGGCGAGACGCGCAGGTGGTCGAGCTGGTGGCACGAGAGCTCGAAGACCACGATGGCGTCGTCGGAGATGTCGTCGCAGGCGTTGAGGCACGGGATGCCGATGTTGCCCACGAAGACCACCGGGCGCTTCTGGCAGCGCGAGAGAACCTGGTAGAGCAGCGAGGCCGTGGTGCTCTTGCCCTTGGTGCCGGTGATGCCGATGGTCTGGCCTGCGAACCGCCCCATGAAGAGCTCCGTGGCAGAGGTGTACTTCTCGCCCCAGTGATCCTCGCGGATGCCGGGGCTCTTGATGATGACGTCGTAGGCATCCTCGTCGATGCCGTCCTGCGGGCCCTCGAAGATGTCGAGCGAGGCCACCTGGCAATGCGTGGTGATGTATGCCTCGGCGGAGCGCCCCTCGAGGCCGTGGCCCCAGATCAGAACGCGCTTGCCGAGCAGGGCATCCTCGATCCGCACGGGCGTAGGCTCGGGCGCGCCGTTAAGCTCCTTGACGTAGATCTCGCGCTCGAGTCCGCCGTAGAGGGTCGCGCGCGAGTCGAGCTCGTATCCCATGGCCTGGATGTTTGCCCTGCTGTAGCGGTTGTGCGGAGAGACCGACACGCAAAGCCACCTATAGCCGCGCCCGAACGCGATGCGCTCGATGAGCGCTATGAGCTTGCGCTGCAGGCCATGGCCGCGGTAGGCGGGGTGCACCAGCGTGAGCTTGTAGTCCGCATAGTCGGTGAGCTCGTGGTTCGCGAGCTGGATGCCCAAATCGTCGTCGCGCCCGCGCGCATCCTCCATGATCGAGAGCGCTATGAGCTTGTCGCCGTCGAACACGCCCAACGTGAAGTTGGGCAGGCGCAGGCAGCGGAAGAACGTCTCCTCGGTGTTCTTGCGGAGCAGATCCGCCTGGTCGCCCAGGGCCTCGAACACCACATCCTGCAGCTCGAGAATGGCCGGCACGTGCTCCTCGGTGCAGAACCTGACCTCCCACTCATCCAGCCTCATGCGCCGCTCCTTTCCTGACGGGCGGCTCGAACCTTGCCAAACAAGTGCTTTTCCCGCTCCATCTGCTCGATGATCTTGCAATATCTGTCGTGGCGCCCCGCGGCGCGGCACGCCTCCTCGAGGCGGTTGCCAAAGCCCGCGATCTGGGACGCGTCATTGTCGTTGTAGAGCATCCAGAGCGCCTCGAGGTAATAGATGTTCTTGAAGTTCTCGGGCAGGCGCACCAGGCGCTCGCTCTGCACGTAATCGCTGTGCACGCCCGAGAAGAACCGGTATTTGAAGAGCTCGTTCACCATCTCCCAGGTGATAACCTCGCGACCGAGCAGCAGGTAGATGCTCTCGAAGAAGGTGAGGTAGCCCGAGAGGTCGGTCTGCGAGGGCTTTGCGGGCTCGTCCTCGACGATGGCGCAGATGCGCTCGTATTCCGCCTGGTCGAGGATCTTCTCGCCGCTCTCGTGGGCGCGCTTGGTCTTGGCGTTGCCCTCCCAGATGGCATAGGCGAAGACCTTCTGGCAGGCCTCGTTGTCGGAGAAGCGTTCGTTGAGCGAGGTGATGAACTCGGCCTCCTCGAGCTTCTGCGTCTCGGTGAGCTCGCTTCTGAGCGTGAAGACCGCGAACACGATGGAGGCGACCTCGAGAACCGCCTGGATGTAGCCGGAGACGTCCTCGAGCCCCGGGAAGAACGTATCGACGATGGCGAAGATGGCGCCGACGACCACCATCATCGCCGCGATGAACACGAGCAGCTGTCCGATTGCCCTAAGCCATTGCCTGCTGGGTCTCTCGCTATTCATGCCAGGGCGTCCCTCCGCCAATATGCCCGGGCACGGTGCCCGGCGCCTGTTTATCCCCATGAATCATACCATGATGGCGGATGGACGGCCGAAGCCCCGCGCTCTGTGCAGATAGCGTCTGTTTTGCCAACCGAACGGTTTTGTCGGGTATGCTAGAAGACGCTGTGCACACAAACGAAAGGTGTTTTGTATGGCTGATTATGTTCTGAGCTGCTGCTCCACCTGCGACCTCACCAAGGAGTACCTCGAGAGCCGCAACATCCACTA
>CAMNAH010000130.1 GCA_946530775.1 uncultured Coriobacteriales bacterium | reverse complement strand
GTGATCCTCTGCTCCGACGGCCTCTCGTCGATGATCGACGACAGCGAGATCGAGCTGCTCGCGGTCTCGAGCGCAACGCCCCAGGCTGCTGCCGACAAGCTTGTCTCGGCAGCGCTCACCGCGGGCGGCTCGGACAACGTGACCGTGCTCGTGATCGATATCAAGAACGACGGCATCGCCGAGGCGGCGCGCAAGCGCCTGCTGCAGCGCGCCGGCATCTTCGCCGCGGGCGTGCTCGTGACGCTGCTTGCGGTATTCGCCCTGTTCGTGGCCTTCATCCGAGGCGAGTGGTACCTCGCTCCCGACGGCGAGACCGTGGGCATCTACCAGGGCATCAACGCCGATTTCATGGGCATCCAGCTCTCGGAGCTCGTCGAGCCCACCACCGTCCAGATCAAGGACCTTCCGCATTCCCTCCAGTCTCAGCTCGAGCGCGGCATTGCGGTTGCGAGCGAGGCCGAGGCGCATGCCGTCGTGGAGTCCTACCGCGACCAGATCGATGCCGAGAAGACCCACGCCGCCGAGAAGGCCGAGGAGGCCAAGGCCGACGGCGATCCCACCGGTGCCACGGTGACGCCCTCCGACGAGGCGCCCGAAGGCGAGGCCGAGGCCGGCGCCAATGCGGCGCTCGGCGTTGCGGGCGACGGGGGAGGTGCGTAGCGCATGGAGCGTGAGCACGGTATCCTCGCCCGCTATTCCGAACTGGGCCTTCTGATCCTGGGTGCCATCCCGGTCACCCTGCTCTATGCCATGTACGTGGTGAACACGTCGGCCGAGGTCACGCTGCAGACGCTGGCCGTGCCGCTGGCCCTGTTCGCCGCGTTCGCGATCGCACATATCGCCGTGCGCATCCTGGCACCGGGCGCCGATCCGGCGCTGCTGCCCACGGTGTTCGTGCTCTCGGGCATCGGCATCGCCTTTGTCACGCGCCTTGCGCCCAGCCTCGCCATCAACCAGGTGGCCTGGCTGTTCCTGTCCATCATCGCGATGGTGCTCACGCTGGTCGTGGTGCGCAACCTCGATGCCCTGGCGCGCTACAAGTACACCCTCGGGCTCGCGGCGGTCATCCTGCTCGTGGTTCCCATGATCTTCGGCGTCGAGATCTACGGTTCGAAGCTGTGGATCGAGATCGGCGGCTTCTCGTTCCAGCCGGGCGAGATCGCCAAGGTGCTCATGGTCCTCTTCCTGGCGGCCTTTCTCGCCACCAACCGCGAGGCGCTCTCCATCTCGACGCGCAAGCTCGGTCCCTTCTCGGTGCCGCGCCCGCGCATGATGCTGCCGCTGCTCGTGATGTGGGGCCTGTCGCTGCTCATCGTGGTGTTCGAGCGCGATCTGGGCAGCGCCCTGCTGTTCTATGCCTTCTTCGTCATCATGCTCTATGCCGCCACGGGCCGTAAAACCTATGTGTTCGTGAGCGTGGCGCTGCTCGCCATTGGCGGCGTGCTCTGCTATTTCCTCTTCGGCCACGTCCAGACGCGTATCGCCATCTGGCTCGACCCGTGGCAGGATCCGCAGGGCGGCGGCTATCAGATCGTGCAGTCGCTCTATTCGCTTGCCGACGGCGACCTCGTGGGCACGGGCATCGGCAAGGGCCTCCCCACGCTCATCCCCATCGTCGAGAGCGACTTCATCTTCTCCGCCATCGGCGAGGAGATGGGCCTGCTCGGCGCATCTGCCGTCGTCATTCTGTTCATGATCTTCGCCGTGCGCGGTTTCGCGACCGCCGCACGCGCCAAATCCGACGTCTCCGCCTTCACGGCGATCGGCCTTACCAGCGCGATCGCCTTCCAGGCGTTCCTCATCATGGGCGGCGTCACCAAGCTGCTGCCGCTCACGGGCGTCACGCTGCCCTTCATGAGCCAGGGCGGCTCGTCGCTGCTCTCGAGCTTCATCGCGGTGGGCCTGCTGCTGCGCTGCGGCGACGAGGCCACCGGTCGCGAGACCCAGCTCGAGAGCGCCGGCCTCGAGAAGGCCAACGCCTCCAACCGTGCGGCGAACGTGCTGCGCGGCGCCCATGTGCGCGGGACCTTCGGCATCCTCTCGCCCGAGTCGGGCGTGCTGGGACGCGTTGCGCTCGCACACCGCACCTCCGTGATCATCACCTCGTTCGCGCTCTGCTTTGCCGCCCTTATCGCCAACCTCACCTGGATCCAGGTCATCAACGCCCAGCACATCAAGAACATGCCGGGCAACAACCACACCATCGTGCGCAGCGCCTACGTGCAGCGTGGCGCCATCATCACCTCCGATGGCGTGACGCTCGCCGAGAGCGTGCAGCAGGAGGACGGCTCGTATCGACGCACGTATCCACAGGGCAGCATGGCCATGCATACCGTGGGCTATGTCTCGGTGCGCTTTGGCACCACGGGCATCGAGTCCAGCATGAACGAGGCGCTCACCGGCCATGCCGACTACTCCAATTGGCGCAACGCCCTCTATTCGCTCGCGGGCATCAGCACGCCCGGGGCGACGGTGGCGCTCACCCTCAACTCGCAGATGCAGGCTTCGGCCGAGCGGGCTCTGCAGGGCTATGTGGGCGCCATCGTGGTGCTCGATCCGCAGACGGGCGCCATCCTGGCGCGCGCCTCGTCGCCTACCTACACCGAGGACGACCTCGAGGAGTACATCCTCGGCAACTCCGAAAACGCGCCGCTGCTCGACCGCACCACCGACACGCTCTATGCCCCCGGCTCCAGCTTCAAGGTGGTCACGCTCTCCGCGGTGCTCGACACGGGCGCGGCGAACCTCGACACCATCGTGCCGGCGCCGCCTACCATGGTCATCGGCGACGCCGAGGTGAACAACTACGGCAACAACGATTACGGCGAGCCCACCCTTCGTGAGGCGCTCGCGCTCTCGTCCAACACCGCGTTCGGCTCGCTCGGCGCGCAGATCGGCTCCGACACGCTCGTCCAGTACGCGCGCGCCTTCGGCTATGGCACCGCGCTCGGCCAGGACTTCACCACGGCCGTCTCGGTCATGCCCGATCCCGCCGAGATGACCGTATGGGAGACGGCATGGGCCGCGTGCGGCCAGCCCGTGGGCGAGCATGAGAGCCCTGCTGGCCCGCAGATGACCGTCATGCAGAACGCCGTCGTCGCGGCGACCATCGCCAACAACGGCGTTGTGATGAACCCCTATATCGTCGACCACATCCTCTCGCCCGAGGGCGTGGTCGTGGCGCAGACGCAGCCCAAGTCGCTCGGCCAGGCCATCAGCTCGCAGACTGCTGCCCTGGTGAAGGAGGCCATGCTTGCCGTCGTGGATCACGGCACCGGCTGGCGCGCCCAGATCGAGGGCGCCACGGTGGCGGGCAAAACCGGCACGGCCCAGGTGGGCGGCGGGCAGGTCAACTCGGCGTTTATCGGCTTCGTGCCGTATGAGAACCCCACCCTGGTCATCTCGGTGTACGTCGAGGGCCTGGGCGAGGACGTGGAAGGTGTCGCAACCGTGCTCGCGGGGCAGGTGCTGGCCGATTGCCTGGCCATCCAATCCGCTGGAGCGCTGTAAGAGGAAGTAATCGCGCCGGGCGGGCGCGTGAACGTGTAAGGAGAGTTGAGATGGTATCGAAGATGCTCGGTGGCCGGTACACGGTCCAGGACAAGATCGGTACGGGAGGCATGGCAACCGTCTATCGCGGCCTCGACGAGGTTCTCGGCCGCACGGTGGCGATCAAGACCATGCTGCCGCAGTATGCAACCGACCCGTCGTTCGCTGCGCGCTTCAAGCAGGAGGCGCAGGCAGCCGCGGCGCTCCAGAGCCCCTATATCGTGAGCGTGTACGACTGGGGCAAGGACGAGGATACCTACTACATCGTCATGGAGTACCTGCGCGGCACCGACCTCAAGAGCGGCCTGCGCAAGCACGGTGCGCTCGACAGCAAGAAGGTCGCGCAGATCGGCTCGCAGATCGCCCAGGCGCTCTCGGTGGCCCACAAGCATGACATCATCCACCGCGACATCAAGCCGCAGAACATCATGGTGCAGCCCGACGGCA
>CAMNAH010000129.1 GCA_946530775.1 uncultured Coriobacteriales bacterium | reverse complement strand
CCGAAACCGCTGAAATCTTAAGGAATCCGAAAGGTTCGCGATAAGCTACGCGAAAGATACGCCTCCTATCGTGGTAACCGTGAGAAGGCGGTCCGCGATAAAGGAGGACATCATGTGGACCAGAGCAGAACTTAAAGACAAGGCCAAAGCCGCCCTCAAGATGAACTACTGGAAGACGGTGCTCATCGCGTTCGCGCTCGCACTGGTTGCCGGGGGCATCGGCGCCTCCACGGGCGCTGCCGGTGCGGGCACGGGCGGCTCGTACAACCGGTATCAATTCGATACCACCCAGGGACCCATCGTCGTCACCGAGGAGATGACCGACGAGGAGATCGATGCCATTCTCGACGACCTCGATACCGAGATCACCGACCCCGACATCCCCGCCGAGGAGCTTATCGAGCAGGTCGGCATCACCCCCACCGAGAACGGCTTCCATTTCGAGATCGGACCGGCGCAGCTGTTCCTGATCGGTATCCTCGGCGTCATCGTCCTCGTCTTCGTCGCCATCGTGCTTGCAGTCAACGCATTCCTGGTCAACCCCTTCGTCGTCGGCGTGCAGCGCTTCAGCATCCGCAACCTCAACAGCGAGGCCGAGGTCAAGGAAGCGGCATACGGCTTCGACAACAACTACAAGCAGATCGTCAAGACCATGTTCCTGCGCGACATCTTCATCTTCCTCTGGAGCCTGCTCCTCATCATCCCCGGCATCGTGAAGGCCTACGAGTACCGCATGATCCCGTACCTGCTCGCCGACGACCCCACCATGACTAAGGACCGCGCGTTCGCCGAGTCCCGCGCCATGATGCACGGCAACAAGTGGCGCGCCTTCGTGCTCGACCTCTCCTTCCTGGGCTGGCACCTGCTCTCGCTCCTGACGCTGGGCATCCTCGAGGTCTTCTACGTGGCTCCCTACAAGTTCATGACCGACGCCGCCCTCTACGAGGCCCTGCGCTACGGCACCCCTGCCCCCGTGCTCACCGCCGGCAACGGCACCTACGCCGAGCAGATCCCCGTTCCCCCGTTCGCGGCCGAGGGTGGCTTTGCCCCCGAGAACCCCGAGGCGTAGTATCTAGCACAGAATCCCCGCGCACGATGCGGCGGCTCCGGCTGCCGCATCGCTGTATCGAAAGGAAGCGCCGTGCCCTACAGGATCCTCATCGCAGATGACGAGAAGGACATCCGCAGCGTGCTGTCGCTCTATATGGAAGACGCCGGCTTCGAGGTGGTGGAGGCGGCGGACGGCCAGGAGGCGCTCGATGCCATCGCGCGCGAGCCCATCGACCTCTGCCTGCTCGACATCATGATGCCCGTGCTCGACGGCTACCACGTGCTCAAGCGCATCCGCGAGACGAGCGACCTGCCCGTGATCGTGATCTCGGCCAAGGGCCAGGACCCCGAGAAGATTCTCGGTCTCAACCTGGGCGCCGACGACTACATGGTGAAGCCCTTCAACCCGCTCGAGGCGGTCGCGCGCGTGAATGCCACGCTGCGCCGCGTGCATGGGGCCGCAGCCCAGACGCCGCAGCCTGCGGCCGTGCTGCGCTGCCGCGACCTCGCGCTCGACCAGGACGCCTGCACGCTCACCTGCGGCGGTGTTCCCGTGGAGCTCACGCCCGTCGAGCTGCGCATCATGACGCTGCTCATGGAGCATCCCGGCCGCGTGTTCACCAAGCAGCAGATCTACGAGGCCGGCTGGGACGAGGACTACATCGCCGCCGAGAACAGCGTGATGGTGTGCCTCAGCAAGCTGCGCGCCAAGCTCTCGGACGACCCGCAGGCCTACATCAAGACCATCCGCGGCATCGGCTATAGGCTCGAGAAGTGATGGCGATGGCGAAACGCGACGACACGGACTATGCGGACGCCGGACTCGCATCGAAGCGGGCGACCAACGACCTGATCTCCTACCTGGTGGTGCGCTTCATCGTGGTGCTGTTCGCCGTGATGGTGCTCGAGCAGCTCGTGGTGTGGGGCGAGGGCCTGCTGCTGTCGCTTCCCAGCGCATTCGGTTCGAACGGGGAGGGCGAGCCCGTCAATACGCTGCTCGCGGTCGTGGCGCGCCTGCTCGGCATCCTCGCCGCCGTCGGCCGCGGCGAGTACGCGAAGGCCTACGGGCCGGCGCGAACCTCGCTCGACACGCTGCTGACCCTTACGATGCTGCTCATGCTGGTGCTGCCGCCGTTCTTGGGCGCGCTGGGCTTCTCGCGCATGACGGTGCGCAGGATCCGCGCCCTGCAGGAGCAGCGCGAGCGCGAGCTCGAGCAGATAGACCGCCAGCGCAGCCAGTTCATCACCGACATCGCGCACGACCTGCGCACCCCGCTCATGGCCATCTCGGGCATGGCGCACGCCATCGGAGACGGCGTGGTGCGCGATGATGAAACGCGCGCCGAATACGTGCAGGCCATAGGCGAGAAGGCCGACAAGATGAGCGGGCTCGTATCGTCGGTCTTCGACTACACCAAGCTGGGAAGTGCCGCCTTCTCGATCGACCGCGAGCGCATCGACCTGCCGCAGCTGCTGCTGCGCGAGGCTGCCGCGGCCTACCCGGACGTCGAGGGTGCCGGGATGACCTTCTCGGTGGAGGTGCCCGAGGACCCGTGCCCCGTGTTCGCCGACTCCACGCAGCTGGGGCGCGTGGTGTCGAACCTGCTGGTTAACGCCGTGCGCCATAACAGCGCCGGCACCGAGATCGCGCTTCTGCTCGTGCGCCGGGCGGGCGTGGCCTATGTGATCGTGGCCGATTCGGGCGTGGCGATCGAGGGCAATCCCGCCGAGCTGTTCCAGCCGTTCTCGCGCGGAGATGCCGCGCGCTCCGATACGGGCGGAAGCGGTCTGGGGCTCTCCATTTGCAAGCGGATCGCCGATCTGCACGGCTATAACCTCTCGCTCGTGCAGCCCTATGGGCGCTTCTCCAAAGCGTTCGTGTTACGGTGCGATGTGCTCTGATCTGCACGACCATGCGGTGTGCAACAATGGTGCGGCATGATTCGACCGACCGAAAGACGTCCACCTGCATGAGCACCAAGAAGACCGGTATCCTCAGCAAGTTCCTGTCATATTACCGCCCGCAGCTGCACCTGCTGGTGCTCGACTCCATCTGCGCCATCATCGTGGCCGGCGTCGACCTGGCCTTCCCGCAGATCCTGCGCAACCTCACCGGCGGCCTCTTCACGCAAGGAGAGAGCGCCATCCGCTCCGCCATCCTCTACCTGGGCCTCGGCCTCGTGGCCATGTACGCGCTGCGCTTCTTCTGCCGCTGGTTCGTCACCGGCTGGGGCCACATCATGGGTGCGCGCATGGAGTCGCGCATGCGCCAGGACCTCTTCGACGCCTACGAGAAGTTCAGCTTCGCGTACTTCGACCGTCACAACACCGGCGACCTCATGAGCCGCGTCACCAACGACCTCTTCGACATCGCCGAGGCCGCGCACCACGGCCCCGAGTGGATGGTGATCTGCACCATCGAGATCATCGGCGCCTTCATCATCATGGCGTTCATCAGCTGGAAGCTGTCGCTTGCGCTTGTGCTGGTCACGGCCATCCTTCTGGTGTACGGCCTTTGGGCCAACCGCCAGATGGAGGAGTCGTTCCGCGACAACCGCCGCAAGATCAGCACCGTGAACTCGCAGCTCGAGGACTCGCTCGCCGGCGCGCGCGTGGTCAAGAGCTTCGCCAACGAGGAAGAGGAGAGCCGCAAGTTCGCGCGCTCCAACGAGGCGTATCTTGCCAGCAAGACCCGCAACTACATGCTCATGGGGCGCTTCTACGCCAGCCTGAGCGGATTCACCGGCGTGCTCTACGTGGTCATCGTGGTCTACGGCGGCCTGCTCATCGCCGACGGCCAGCTCGAGCCCGCCGACCTCGCCACCTACGCGCTCTACGTGCAGATGTTCCTGTCGCCCATCATGACGATTCTCGACTTTACCGAGATGTTCCAGAAGGCGAAGGCCGGCTTCGAGCGCTTCTTCGAGGTCCTGCGCGAGACGCCCGACGTCGAGG
>CAMNAH010000128.1 GCA_946530775.1 uncultured Coriobacteriales bacterium | reverse complement strand
CAGCGCGCATTTCATCGGCATCGGCGGAGCGGGCATGAGCGGCATCGCGCTCGTGCTGCATGAGCGCGGGTGCAAGGTCACGGGCTCGGATCTCAAGAGCTCTCTGTATGTGCGAAAGCTCGAAGAGGCCGGCGTCGAGGTCACCCTCGGCCACGAGGCGCCCACCATCGATGCCGTCGCACCCGACGTGGTGGTTATCTCCACGGCTATCCCCGAAACCAACCCCGAGCTCGTCCGCGCTCGCGAGCTGGGCATTCCCGTCTGGCCGCGCGCCAAGATGCTCAGCTATCTCTCGCTCGACACCGTGACGGTGGCCGTGGCCGGCACGCACGGCAAGACCACCACCTCGTCGATGGTCGCCTCCATGCTCGACAACATGGGCCTCGATCCCACCTTCCTCATCGGCGGCGTGGTCGAGGGCTACGGCACCAACGGCCGCAACGGCTCGGGCGGCATGTTCGTGTGCGAGGCCGACGAGTCCGACGGCTCCTTCCTCTACCTCGATCCCGACGTGGTCGTGGTCACCAACATCGAGGAGGACCATCTCGACTACTATGGCACCCTCGAGAACATCGAGAAGACCTTCTGCAAGTTCATGGGCCTCGTGGGCGACGCCGGCACCATCGTGGTGAACGGCGATGTGGCCCATCTGGTCGAGCTTGCGCGCTCCACGGGCCGCCGCGTGGTGACCTACGGCTTCGAGATGGGCTGCGACTACCGCTGCACGCCCGGCGAGACCCACGGCATCCAGAGCGCGGCCACCGTGCGCACGCCGCAGGGCAAGATCGTGAGCTTCACCATCCAGTCCAACCCCGGCAAGCACAACCTGGCCAACGCCACCGCCGCCATTGCCGTGGCCGACGTCCTCGGCACCGATGTCGACGCCGCCGCCGAGGCGCTGTCCAAGTTCAAGGGCGCCCGCAGGCGCTTCACGCACGTGGGCGACATCGACGGCGTCACCGTGATCGACGACTACGGCCACCATCCCACCGAGATCGCGGCCACGCTCGAGGCGGCCTCCAAGCTCGACTTCAACCGCATCGTGTGCGTGTTCCAGCCCCACCGCTATTCGCGCACGCAGGCGCAGGAGAAGTCCTGGGCACACGCCTTCGACCACGCCGACATCCTGCTCGTCATGGACGTGTTCTCCGCGGGCGAGATGCCCATCCCGGGCGTCTCGGGCAAGACGGTCGTCTCGTCGGTCAAGAACGGCGGCGTCTGCAAGCACGTTGCCTACGTGCCCAACCCGCGCACCCTCATCAACCTGCTCGTCGACACCTGCAAGCCGGGCGATATGCTCATCACCCAGGGCGCGGGCGACGTCACCCAGATCGGTCCCGCCTACATCGAGGCCAAGCGCGAGGCGGACGCTCGGTGAGCGTGTTCAACGCCTACATGCAGCTCTCCGGCGCCATAGACGCCGATGTCATGCGCGACGAGGCCCTCTCGCGCCGCACCACCCTGCGCATCGGCGGACCTGCCGATCTGCTCGTGGTACCGCACTCCTATACCGCGCTCGCCTATACGCTCGATGTGCTCGCGCGCGAGGATGTGCCGTGGACGGTCATGGGCAAGGGCTCGAACATCCTCGCCTCCGACCGCGGCTACCGCGGCTGCGTGATCTGCCTGGGACGCGAGTTCTCGCGGATCTCGGTAGAAGGGGAGAGCATCGTGGCGGGCGCCGCCGTGCTCACCTCCAAGCTGGTAAATCTCGCCCTTAAATCCGAGCTCACGGGGCTCGAGTGCTGCACGGGCATCCCCGGAACCGTGGGCGGCGCAGTGGCCATGAACGCGGGCAGCCGCGATGCCTGGATCGGCTCGGCCGTGCGCGACGTGGTGGTTGCACGTCCGGGCAAGGGGCTCTCGCGCCTCAAGGCCTCCGACATCGAGTGGGGCTATCGCCATGCGTCCTTCGAGAAGGACGACATCATCCTCGAGGCCACCTTCGACCTTGCGACCGATGAGCGGGCAAAGATCGCGCGCCGCATGGAGGCGCTGCTCAAGCGGCGCAAGCTCACGCAGCCCGTGGGGCTTCCCACCTGCGGATCGGTCTTCAAGAACCCCGAGGGCGCCTCGGTGGGGGCGCTCATCGAGCAGTGCGGGCTCAAGGGCACCGTGCACGGCGGGGCACGCATCTCCGAGGTGCATGCCAACTTCATCGTGAACGAGAACCGGGCGAGCGCGAACGACGTGTGCGCCCTCATGAAGGCCATGAGCGACGGCGTGTACGAGAGCACGGGCATCGAGCTCTCGCCGGAGGTTCGCTTCCTGGGATTCGGAGCATAGCATGGCTGGCAACGATTCCCGCAAGGCGACGCCGCGTACCGCCGCCAAACCCGCCCCCAGCGCCAAGAAACCCGTCCTCGCGCCCAAGAAGGCGCCTGCCAAGCAGCAGGGCGGCAAGAAGCGCGTGGTGCTCGCCGAGCCCCGCAGGGAGCGCTCGGGCGGCGGCATCGCCGCAAATCCCGCCAGGCTCTTCGGCATGCTCGGTCGTGTAGCCATCGCGCTTGCGATCCTCGCCGTCGTGTGCGTCATAGGCTTCAACATCTTGCGCATGACCCCCATCTTCACCATCACGTCGATCGACACCCAGGCCACCGAGCATCTCTCGGAGCAGGACATCGCCAACCTGGCGGGCGTCGTCGAGGGCACCACGCTGCTCGATGTCGACGAGGCCGTCGTGGCGGAGAACCTCAAACGCAACCCATGGGTCCTCGATGTGAAGGTGCACAGGGAGTTTCCCGACAAGCTCGCCATCGAGGTGCAGGAGCGAACGGTGCAGACCATCGTGCTTCTGAACACGAGCGCCTTCGCCTGGTATATCGGTGAGGGTGATGTGTGGCTCGAGCCCGCCACGCTCACGCTGGGGGAGGGCCAGACCGCTAAGGACGCCGCGCTCGCGCTCGCCTCTCAGAAGGGTGCGCTGCTCATCATCGACGTGCCTGCCACCGTGAACCCCACGGCGGGCTCCGAGGTCGCAGACGACGTGCTGCTGGCCGTGAACACCTATGTACGTGAGCTGCCCGAAGAGCTTAGCTCGCAGATCGTGTACTTCTCGGCATCGAGCCTCGAGGGCATCGCATGCATCCTCTCGAACGGCGTCGAGGTGTCGCTGGGCTCGCCCACTCAGATCGAGCAGAAGGTCGCCGTGCTCACCCAGATCCTCGAGCAGTACCCCGGCGAGATCACCTACATCAACGTGCGTGTGCCGGCAAATCCGTCCTACCGCCGCATCGATTCCGATACCGTACAGCCCGGTAGCGGTGCGTAGAGGCGCCTGCCAGCATTTAACCCTTAAGTATTGCTTTAAGGTTATTTTGCCGTTTATCTTATACTCTGACCTGCGGATATGTCCGCTCGGTGAATTTGTTTGACTCCATTTTTGCTTTGTGTAAATATAACGCGCTTTGCATCAGACATCGAGTTGAAGTTGAACTTTAGAGTTTGAAAGCACCACAAAAGGAGGATTTCACCATGGGCACTTTCGACGTTCCGAGCAACTATCTTGCCGTCATCAAGGTCGTCGGCGTGGGCGGCGGCGGAACCAACGCCGTCAACCGTATGATCGAGGAGGGCATCCGTGGCGTCGAGTTCGTTGCCGTCAACACCGATGCCCAGGCGCTCGCCATCTCCGATGCCGACATCAAGGTCCACATCGGCACCGACATCACCAAGGGCCTCGGCGCTGGCGCCAACCCGTCCGTGGGCCGCGAGGCCGCCGAGGAGAGCCGCGATGAGATCAAGCGCGCGCTCGCCGGCGCCGACATGGTCTTCATCACCGCGGGCGAGGGCGGCGGCACCGGCACGGGCGCTGCTCCCATCGTTGCCGACATCGCCAAGAACGACGTGGGCGCGCTCACCGTGGGCGTTGTCACCAAGCCGTTCTCGTTCGAGGGCCGCAAGCGCTACGGCTCCGCCACCGACGGCATCGCCGAGCTCTCCGAGTGCGTCGACACCCTGATCGTCATCCCCAACGACCGCCTGCTCGACCTCTCCGAGAAGAAGACCACCAT
>CAMNAH010000127.1 GCA_946530775.1 uncultured Coriobacteriales bacterium | reverse complement strand
TGCCACGTTGAGGCCCACCTGCTTGCACGTGACGAGCGCGCGGGCACCCGCGTAGGCGGCGCCGGCGGCAACCTCCATCGCGGCCTTCTCGTTGATGGACCACTCCACATAGACGTCATCGCGCCTGCGCTTGGCAACGGTCTCGAGCACCTCGGTCGACGGGGTGCCGGGGTATCCGGCAACCACGCGCACGCCGGCGGCAAGCGCCCCGAGCGCGATGGCCTCGTTGCCCATCAAAAACTCCTCGTGCATGAGCCCCTCCCCCGCACGTTTCGTTACAGAACCTTCCAGCTACGTTAGCAGGTTTGCAGGTTTGCGGTAGGCTTGTTCACATGTTGGAAAGCGAACGGACGGAGGCGTGATGCGCGTCACCCATCTCTACCATTCCGGGTTTCTCATCGGCCTCGGACGCACGTTGCTGCTCTTCGATTGGTTCCCCGAGACGCAGGAGCGCGCGCATGCCGACTTGGCGCTCCTCGACGGTGCCGAGAAGCTCTATGTGTTCTCGTCTCACACACATCACGACCATTACACGCCCGCCATCTGGGACCTGCAGCGCTATCGCGGACTCGCTAACGCCGAGATAACCTATATCGTCGATGACGAGGTGGCCGCACTCGCGCCCGCGGGCAACGACCTCGATATCGTGGCCTGCGAGCCCGAGATGGTCTACGAGATCGACGACAGCATGGAGGTCACCACCCTCGAGTCCACCGACGAGGGCATCGCCTTCTGCGTGGATGTGCTCGGCAAGACCATCTACCACGCGGGCGACCTGAACATCTGGTGGTGGCCCGAGCGCGACGAGAGCCTGAACGTGCTCTCCGAGCAGCACTTCCTCTACTTCTTGCAGATCCTCGAGGGCAGGCATATCGATCTGGCGATGCTTCCCATCACGCCGCGCGCAGGCGCCGATGGCGACCGCGGCATCGCGGCCTTCATGGAGCGCGTTGGAGCCGATGTGGTGGTGCCTATGCATTACCGAGACGACCGTGCGGGCGCCCTGGCGCTGGCTGCGAGCGAGCGTCTCGCCCCGTGGCGCGATTCGATCCGCTTCGACGAGGAGTTCGAGTTGTAGCGAGGCAAGCCTACTTAGCGCGGTTCGCCTCGAGCGGGATCTCGTCGAGGCCGCGCACGATCTCGATCCAGCAGCCGTCCGGATCGGCGATGAAGAACGCGAGCGTGGCATCGAGGTCATAGACGTGGGTGTTGCGGTGGATGAGCTTCGCACGCATGGTCTTCTCCCCTACTTGATCAGAAACGCCGCCAGGCAGCCTTCCTCGCACCACACCTTGGCGCCGTCTTCGAGGATGATGTTCGAGACGCCCCGGTCGGAGAGGAGCGGCAGCTCGAACCCGTCGAGGTTCCAGCGCATGCCATCGATGGAGATGCTGGTTCCGGGCGCGAGCGCGATGGCCGAGAAGGTCTTGCCGATCTCGCCGGTGAACTCCCAGGAATCGAGACCATCGGGCGAGAGGATGCACATCTCGTAGGTGTCCTCGACGAGGTCGGGAACCATCTTCCTATACTGGGCGAGCAGGCCGATAACGGCGAGCGCATGGTCGGGGCGTCCGCCGGTCGCGCAGGTCAAGGTGAGGTCGACAACATCGCCACGCCGCTTGGCCTCTTCCTCGACGCATGCGAGGGCAACACCCAAGTCGGTCGCGTCCTTTTCGACCGCAAGCTCGACGAGACGTCCCGCGGCCTCGTGCACCCAGGCGCGCGTGAGGGGATCGATGGAGTCCTCATCGCCCACGAACAGGTCGGGCTTGATTCCCGCGGCATGGCATACCACGGCGCCATGATCGACGGCGACGATGAAGTCCCTATCCTCGGCGAGCCACGCCACCAGCGTGGGCGATGATGGCTCGGGCGAACCGTCGATGACGAGTGCCTTCATTACCATGGGGTCTCCTTCAGATGCCGATGAAGCTCTGCGACATCCGCCATCACGTAATCGGGTTTGCGCTCGGCCTCCTCGACCATCTCCGCCGTGGTCTCGCCCGAGAGCACGAGCACCGAGACGGACCCGGCGTTCTGCGCCACGGCGATGTCGGTGTAGAGACGGTCGCCCACCGCGCAGATCTTCTCGTTGGAGATGCCCGTCATCTTGGAGATGACGTCGATCATGTTGCGGTTGGGTTTGCCGATGTAGGTGGGCTCGCGGCCGGTCGAGGCCGTGAGCAGCGCGCAGATGCTGCCGCAGTCGGGCAGGACCTCGTCGGCGGGCATCGGGCACACCCAGTCGGGGTTGGCGGCGATGAACGCGGCGCCTCGGCGCAGGTAGTGACAGGCGCGGTCGAGCTTCTCGTAGACGAGCTCGGTATCGAATCCCTGCACCACCACGTCCACGGTATCGGCATCCGTGCGGCCGTCCTCGTCGTTCACCAGATCGATGCCGTAGCTCATGAGCTCGCGGTGGAAGGCACGGGTGCCGGCGAGGTACACGCGCGCGCCGGGATGGTTCTGCTGCAGGTAGAGGCCCGTGGCCATGCCCGAGGTGAAGACGTTCTCCTCCTCGCAGGGAAAGCCCAGGCGGCGCAGGCGGGTGATGTAGTCCGCGCCGGCGCGCGACGAGTTGTTGGTGAGGTAGATGTAGCGCTTGCCCAGGCGCGGCAGATCCTCCATGAGGTCGATGGCCCCATCGTAGACGTCGTCGCCCAGATAGAGCGTGCCGTCCATGTCGAAGAGGAAGAGCTCGACGCGAGAAAGGGCATCGGCGGTGTCCATGCATGCCTCCTTGCGGGATCGCGGTCGGTATCGGTTTCGATGATACCTGTGATTCTCGGTATTGTGTATGGCGCGACATGCGCAACTTGGCTAAAGTAATCCCTTGTGACACACTGCGAGGAATGCGAGAAGGACCATCATGGCGCGCTACGACTACATCTGCACGGCTTGCAACCACATCTTCGAGGTAGAGCATCCCATGAACGAGCACCCCGATGTGGTCTGCCCCGAGTGCGGTGCACCCGCGCAGCGCCATTTCGGCACGTCGGGCATCATGTTCAAGGGCTCGGGATTCTACAACACCGACCAGCGCGACAAGCCCAGCTCATCCGCCGGCATGCCGGAGCCGCATTCCTGCGAGAACTGCCCGCATAAGGGCGAGTAACGAGCCGTCGCTCTCAGCGCAACTATACCCTTTGCCCAAGGTATTCGGATTCTCTAGGAAAGAGGCCGAATAGTCTCGCTAAAGGGTATGGTTCTCAGAGCTCTCTCATCGAAACGACACGTACGTCTCCTCCATCGAGCTCGAACTCGACGGCGTGCTCGCTCGCCTCTACGCTCTTCCAGGCATCCATCCGCTCGCGCGCCGCAGCACCGCTTTGCCCCGGCATCAACGACCAGATGAAATCCTGGCGGGCCTGGGCGAGAAGGGCGTTCTCCGCAGCAGCCCGATGCCACGTCAGCCTGCGGCTACCCTCGCGCTCGATAGCTTCGACCACCTGCCCCATCACGCGATCGAATCCACCACGCTCCTCGAGGTCCTCCTTGGTGACCGAGAAGACCGTGAGCCCGAGTGCCATGAGATCGCGATCGCGGCGTTTATCGGCAACGATGCGGGCCCGCGCATCGGCGAGCGCCTCGTCGAGCTCGCGGATAAGCGCGGCATTCCCCGGCTCTCGTTCGGCATGCGCCGCTGCACGCGCTATCTCACCAAGACGGAAATGGTCTTCTCCGTCATAGTTCAGACCCACGCTGGTACCGGCGAACATGATATCGGGCACGCGCGAATCCGCATCGGAAAGCCGCGAAAGCCGTTCTCCAAGCTCCTTGCGGGGGTTCAGGACAATCGGCCAGAGGTCGTAACCCAGCTCGGATCGGGACAGCACCGCCAGCGCGGCAATGATTGCCTCCATGGGCGACCAGGCATTTTCAACGATACGATCGATGGTCGCAAGCGCACGCTCGGCACCACGGATCCAGTGGGCCTCTTGGGCGAAGGAACGTAGCGCATCGACGTTTGTTGCAGGCTCGAGACCGTAAGCAACCGCTCCGTTGCGCGGATCAAGCGCATCGCGGG
>CAMNAH010000126.1 GCA_946530775.1 uncultured Coriobacteriales bacterium | reverse complement strand
CTGGCAACTGCTGATCGCACCGCCGACGAAAGGGCCCGCTATGCCACACGACAATCTCACGCGCAGATCGTTCGTCGCGTTTGCCAGCCTTGCGCTTGCGGGGTGCGCGTCAGAACAGGAGGAGCCCGTGGAGCCCGATAGCACCGAGTCCGAAGCGCCTGCCGAGACGCCCAGCCGCGGCCGCGAGAACACCTACCCGTATGACTTCATCACCACGCTGGGGCCGTTCGACGAGCTCGTGGCCGAGCCGTCGCCCACGCCCGGCCGCGTGGAGACGCTCTCATACACCACCCACGCCTATGCCATCGAGGCCATGGACGGCGTGGAGAACGTCATGGTTGAGAAGCAACTCAACGTGTGGCTGCCCAGCGACTACGACCCCGCGCGCACCTACAGCACGCTCTACGTGCTGCATGGCACCGGCGGCATGCAGGACTACTGGCTGGGAGATCCCGTCACCGCAACCGGCGATTACCACGGCGATACCACGGCCAACCTGCTCGACGGCATGCATGACCAGGGGCTTTTCGGCGATGTGATCGTGGTGGCGCCCACGTACTACTCCATCCCCGAGGGCTCCAACATCGATAACACCTTCATGGGCTCGATGATGGGCGGCGACCCGTACGCCGACGCATGGCCGCTGCACTTTTGGCGCGAGCTGCGCGACGACATCATCCCGCTCATCGAGAGCACCTATCCCGTAGCGGCCGACCGCGACCACCGCGGCTTTGCCGGCCTCTCGCGCGGTGCCATGACGGTCGCGAGCAGCGGCATGACGCACTGCACCGACCTCTTCGCGTACTTCGGCAGCTATTCGGGTGCGTGGACCGACTTCGATGCGTTCAAGGCGGCGCTCGAGGGCGAGTTCGCCGAGTTCCCCATCCGCTTCTGGTACAACGGCAACGGAAGCAAGGACTTCTCGCTCGAGAACCACGAGGAGTTCGTGGCGCAGGCGCTCGCGCAGATGCCCGAGCGCTTCAAGGACGGCGAGAACTACGCGTGGGTGAGCTTCCCCGGCGGCGAGCACGCCTACAACTGCTGGGCGCTCGACCTCTACAACACGCTGCTCTGC
This sequence comes from uncultured Coriobacteriales bacterium, assembly GCA_946530775.1. Next base: position 2,953 of record CAMNAH010000126.1, on the reverse strand, counting down.
TTCTTCAAGTGAGGTGGGACAGTTATACCCGGTCTTTTCGTCCCACCTTACGTAAGGTGGGACGAAAAGACCGGGTATAACTGTCCCACCGGATCAGTCGGCGGGAAACACGAGTCCGCAGGCGAGGCGCGCCTCGGTCATTGCACGCGAGACGGCCAGCGTGATCTCCATGTCGCGACGGCACGCGGCGAGGTCGCCCGCATCCTGCTGGCGCATAAACTCGCGCCATTCCGCCTCCCACCAGCTGCCGAGCGGCGCGTTGAACGTCTCCTCGGTGCCATCGTTCAGGTGCAACGTCATGGGATGCTCCCAGGCGTTGGCCTCGGACGGGCTCAGGATGTAGCCCTTGGTGCCCTCGATCAGCACGAAGCTCGGCGCCGCGCAGTCCTTGGCGGCAATGGCCACGGCCTTGAACCCGTCGTAGTCCATGGTCATGATGCCGCTCGTGTCGATGCCGCGCACCATGTTGGCGTGGTAGCTCGAGCGGAGCGGCTCGCCGAAGAGCCCCACGAGCGACGCCACGCAGTACACGTTGATGTCCATGAGCGACCCGCCCGCGAACTTGGGGTCGAACGTCTGCATGAGCTCGCCCGCCATGAAGCGGTCGTAGCGGCTGGAATAGCGGTTGAACACGGCGGTGGCGAGCTTGATGTCGCCGATGCGCGAGAGCCACTCGTCTCGCACGTGCAAGAAGTTGGGCTGGCGGAAGGCCATCATGCCCTCCCAGAGGAAAAGTCCCAGCTCCTCGGCGCGGTCGGCCATCTCTTGGGCTTCGCGTGCGTTGGTCGCGAAGGGCTTCTCGCACACCACGTGCTTGCCCGCGTTAAGCGCTGCCATCGTGAGGTCGTGGTGCATGGCGTTGGGCATGGCCACATAGACGGTGTCGATGTCGGGGCAGGCGATGAGCTCGTCAAAGCTGCCGAAACGCTGCGGGATGGAGAACTCGTCTGCGATGGCCTCGACCTTCTCGGGGCTGCGGCCCGACCCGCACACGGCCACCACATCGACGCCCCAGCTTGCCATATGCGGCAGCACAAAGCGCGCCATCATGCCCGTGCCGACGATTCCCAGTCTCATGCCCGCTCCTTCCCGTGTCATACTTAATGCCAACATTTTCGCACGGAGGTGAGCCATGAAGACCCCACTTCGCTATCAGGTGACGCATTTCGACTGCGGAACGGCGACGTTTGTCAACGCGCTCATGTACCTCTTCGAGCGCGACGAGATTCCGCAGGAGGTCGTGGAGTACGTGACCATGGTCACCGGCGACCGCAACCTGGGTCTCGGCGGCGGGCATGGCGGCACCTCGGCCGCGGCGTGCTCGTTTCTCGCCGCGTGGTGCAACGACTATGTGGCCGAGCGCAATAGCATGCCCATTCGCTGCCAGGCGCTCGAGGGGCCCGAGGAGGTCTCGGCGCACGAAGGATCTGCGCTGGTAGAGGGTCTTGCGAGCGGTGCCGTTGCGATGACCGAGTGCTGCCTTGGCGCCGACCACTACGTGCTCATAACCGGCATTGATGACAGCTACGTCTATCTGTGGGATCCCTATTACGACACCTGGCCGCTTCACGAGCTCGACGTGCCCGTGGTGGGCGTGCAGATGGATTGGGATCACCCGCATGAGTACAACCGCGTGGTCGAGCGCTGGGTGCTCGAGGAGCCGGCGGGCACGCCGTACTCGCTCGAGGCCAAGTGCGGCCGCGACGCGGTGCTCGTGTGGCGTACGGACGGTGTTGCGTAATGCGCCGCCGAGGACTGCTCATATCCGCGATTGCGCTGGTCGCGGTACTGGTCGTGGCGTTTGTGGGCTATAACGTGCTGGGCGCGCGCATGAGCGGGAAGACGCCCGCCGCAGAGATCGAGACGGAGCCTGAAGATACCGCCGCGCCCGATGCCGCAGGCCCCGAAGCCGAGCGCATGCCAACGCTCGCAGACTTCGATGCGACCGTCTATACCGCAGATGGCGAGGCGCTTCCGATCACCCAGATTGCCGACGGCAGGCCCCTCGTGGTCAACTTCTGGGCAACGTGGTGCCCCTATTGCATCGAGGAAATGCCCGATTTCCTGGAGATTTACCGCGCGTACGGCGATAGCGTGGCGTTCGCGTTCATCGATGCCACCGATGGCCAGCGCGAGACGGTCGAGATCGCCTCGGCCTGGCTCGCCGACAATGGCTTCGAGGAGCTGCCGGGCTACTACGACACCGATTACGCCGCCATCACCTCGTTCGGCATCATCGCGTTTCCCACGACGGCGGTCTTCTCGGCCGACGGGGAGCTCGTGGCCGCGACCACCGGCGCCATCGACCCCGCCGCCCTGCGCGCGGTGCTCGACGAGCTGGCCTAGGGGCTGCGCATGGATTACCTGCTCACCTTCCTCGAGGGCATCATCACGTTCGTGTCGCCGTGCATCCTGCCCATGCTGCCCATCTATCTGGCCTATTTCGCGGGCGATGCGGGTGCGGCAGGGGAGCGGAGCATGCGTCGCACGCTTATCTGCGCGGCGGGCTTCGTGCTGGGATTCGGCCTGGTCTTCACCGTGCTCGGTGCCTTCGCCGGCGCGCTGGGATCGCTGCTCGTGCGCTATCAGCGCGTGGTCGATATCGTGTGCGGCGCCGTGGTGATCGTGCTCGGCCTCAACTACCTGGGAATTCTGCGCATCTCGGCGCTCAGCCGCACGGAGGGCATCGATACCGAGGTGCGTCCGCGCACGTTTTTCACCTCGCTTGCCTTTGGGGCGGTCTTCGGCCTTTCGTGGACGCCCTGCGTGGGAGCCTTCCTCGCCTCGGCGCTTTCGCTTGCCGTGACGTCGGGCAGCCTTGCCACCGGCATCGCCCTGCTCGCGTGCTATTCGCTGGGGCTTGGCGTGCCGTTCATCATCTCCGCGGTGCTGATCGACCAGCTCGAGGGGGCGTTTACCTGGGTGAAGGCGCACTACGCAATCATCGACCGCG
>CAMNAH010000125.1 GCA_946530775.1 uncultured Coriobacteriales bacterium | reverse complement strand
GCCTCACCACCGCCAACATGTTCATCGGCTTCATCGCCAGCCCCGTGAACTGCGGCGCCATCGCGATGCTGCTCTCGCTCGTTATCGTGCCGCTCGTCTCGCTCGTGACGCCCGCCGTGCCGTTCGAACTGGACAAACCCCTCGAGCCCCGCGAGCTGTAGGGCATAAAACCGCATCGAGTATCTCCGCCAGCCACACGAACGACTGAGTAAACGAATTATCAATCGTTCTAGCCGCAAGAACGTAGCGCAGCCACATCAAGCACCCCCTTGGTGTGGCTGCATGCAGTTTCCTATGCGAACCGCCGCGCCATCGCGACCGCCTCGGCGATGAACCCTCCGCCGAAAAGGACCCCATGCAGCAGCATTGGCGCCAGCTGGTGGAGCTCGATGCGCTCGCGCCATCCGTCTGCCAGCGGCGACACCTCGTCGTAGGCTCCGATGATGGCTCCCAGATACGGGCATCCGAAGAGCGCGAGCATCGCGAGGTCCGTCTCGGCATGCCCGCCATGCGCCATGGGGTCGATGAGCGCACCGCCCGTGGCGTTGCCCGGGTCCGCATCCCAGAGGAGATTGCCCGCCCAGAGGTCGCCGTGAAGGCGCGCCACGGCATGTCCCGACGAGATGACCAGCGCGGGCTGCGGAGCGTCCCAGAAGCCGTCGTGGAGCTTGGAGGAGACCTTCTCGAACACGGCGGCGCCCTGCGCTCCCAGCTCCCCCGCATCGACCAGTATGCGCACGTAGGGTGCCAGGCGGTAGTCGGCGAAGAAGGCGCCCCAGGATGCCGGCGCATCCCCCGCGCCAACCGTGGGCGTGGGAACACCGTCGATGAGATAGGCGCCCTGCCAGCCCGCGGGCGGAGCACCCCACCATGGGGCGCCCGCGGCATGCGTGGCGGCGAGCGCGCGGCCTATGCGCTCGGCAGCATCGCGCGCGGGCGCGCAGGTCGCGATGCGCTCCTCCACCAGCTCATCCGCAGCGGCGGAGATCACATGCGCGACGCGCAGCCCGCCTAACGCCTCCGCCTCGGCGAGCCAACGCAAAGCGGCCGCCTCGCCGAGAAGCGATTGGCGGCCGCCGAAGTCATGCTTTGCGAATGACGCTATCACGCCTCGAGCATCTTGTGGACGCGCTGCGCATATTCCTCGTCGAGGCCGAGGTCCCAGAGCAGCTGGAGCATGGTCCAGCGGGTGCGCACGTCGCGGCCGGCGAGGATGGAATCGCAGAAGAGATCGGCGTCGATGTCCACGTCGGAGGGCTTGGCAGGCGCGCCGAGCACCTGGTAGATGCGACGGATCTCGTCGGGCGAGGGCAGCTCGTCGTGCATCATCTGCACCATGCGCGGCCACTCGCGCTCGAGCACATCGAGGCGGGCGTTGCGGGCCTCGATGTTGTACTTGTCGACCTTGTCCTCGAGGGCCTCGATCTCGGGCGCGGCGATCTTGTAGACGCGGCGCGTGAACTCGACCCACTTGTCCTTGTCGAACGGCTTGGCGCGGGCGGCGTCCCAGTCGATCTTCTCCTCGGCGAGCATGCGGTACATCTCGAGGCAGTAGATGAGGTCGATGCCCACCTTGGCGCCGTGGAGCACCGCCTTCTTGCCGTCGATCTGCAGGCGCATCTCCATGACGTGCGACATGTGGTGCTCGCAGCCCGACGCCGGGCGGGAATTGCCGATCCACGCCATCGCGATGCCCGTGAGCAGCAGGCCCTCCATGACGGTGAGCACCGCCTCGGGGTCGCGGCTCGCAATGGCCTCGGCGTTGCTCGAGACCAGGTCGAGCGCCTTGCGGACGTTGTCCACGGTTGCATCGCACACGTACTCGCCGTTGACGATGCGCGAGAAGCGCCAATCGATGAGCGCCGTGTACTTGCCCAGCACATCGCCCACGCCTGCGTTGATCATCTTTGCGGGCGAGGCGGCGAGCACGGCGGGATCGGAGAACACGGCGAGCGGGCCGTGGGTATCGATCGTGACCTTCATGTGGTTGATGATGAGCGGCGCGCCGATGGACACCCAGCCGTCCATGGACGGCGCGGTGGCGAAGACCATGTAGTCGATCTTCGCGCGGTAGCTGATGAACTTGCAGGTGTCGTTCAGCGTGCCCGAGCCCGCGCACACGATAAGGTCGGTCTCCTGGGGCATGGCGCAGAAGATCTCACCGATCACGTGCTCGTCGGGGATGGGCTCGTCATACGGGAGCACGATGTGCGCGCAGTCGAGACCTGCGGCGACAAGCGCGGCATCGACAGCCTCGCCGGCGGCCTTCCACGTATTGAGGTCGGACACCACGAAGAGATGCGAGAAGCCCATCTCCTTGACGGTATCCACCAGCACGTCGATGGCATCGGAGCCCAGATAGATCTTCTGCACGTCCGTGGAGTGCGTACGTCCGCAGGTGCAGGGAATGTCGTGGCCGAGCATCTTGTCGAAGTCGAAATTGCCCATGGAAGCCTCTTCCGGTCGCGGTTTCAAACGTCTACCCCACCAGTCTACTCCCCCGCCGCGCAAACTGAAACGGGGCGCCGGATGAATCCGACGCCCCGCGGTACCGCCCGCAGGAGAGAGCCGTGCGGGCGGGGTTGGGAAGGAGCCTAGAGCGAGAGCTGGACGGTCTCGGGAGCGGTGAGCGGGGCGGCCTTGGCGTAGGTGGCCACGCGCTCGTCGTCGATGACGCCCGACCAGTTGAGGCCGAAGCCGAAGTCGTAGGCGTTGCCCGCAGCGTCCACGTGGCACTCGAGGTCGCGCGGCACATCCTCGCAGTTGGCCTCGACGGTGTCCATGTTCGCGGGCTGCTGGAGCGGCAGCAGGCCGGTGGGCTCCACGGAGCCGGAGAGGATGTCGGCGAGCACGACGTCGGCGGCGCCGAAGTGCACCAGGATGCCCTGGACCTTGTCCTCGAACTCGGAGAAGACCATGGGGTTGGCCATGTTGATCACGACCACGACGGGCTTGCCGGCCATGAGCTCGACGGTGCTGAGGATCATGTCGAGATCGCCCTCGTTGGCGCAGGTGGTGGACTGGCCCTTGTAGCCGCGATCCTCCTTGGTGCCGTCCTCGAGAATGGCGCCGGCGATGGAGTGCTCGCGCACGTTGGCGCCGTCGGCGGTGTAGGGGCGGTACTGCAGGGTCTTGGGCACGTAGGTCACGGTGCCGTCCTCGGCGGTGATGGCGCCATCGCCCGTGGCGGGAGAGTCAACGAACACGACAGCGAAGTCGCAATCGGCAACATCGGCCGCAGTGGCGCGGGTGAGGTCGGAGTCCTGGTAGGTGGGCTGGCCGTTCTCATCGGGGTCGCCGGAGGGATCGGCGATGGTGTCGGTCACGACGGTGAGAAGGTCGGCGACGCGGTCGGGGTTGATGGGCACGTTCATCGTCGCGCCGTGGGCGGCGTTGCCGGTGGCACCGGCGGCCTGGGCGGGCGTGAACTTGACGGGCACGTAGACCTTGGGAGCGGCGGAGCGCTCGGCGATGACGTTGCCCTCGTTCTTGAGCATGACCACGCACTTGTCTGCGGCAGCACGGCCGTTGGCGGCAAGCTCCTCGCCCTCGAGCAGGTCGAGCGCGGCGCGGGCATCGGTATAGGGGTTCTCCACGAGGCCCGGGAGCAGGTAGGTGGTGAGGATGTGGCGGGCGGCGGTACGGATCTTGGCATCCGCCTCCTCCTGGCCGTGCTCGGCGACGAGCTGCTCATAGGCGAGCTTCAGGTTATCGAGATCCTCGCCGCCGCCGATCTGGTCCATGCGAGCGTTGATAATCTTCTGCATGCGCTCGGCAACCGTGAGCTTCTCGACGCCCCAGTTGGTCCACATGAATCCGCCCGGATCCTCGGTGACGGCCCAGTCGGAGCAGAGCAGGCCGTCATAGCCCATCTGGTCGCGCAGAATGGAGATCTTATAGTCGCTGTAGGCGGAGCCCACGAGCTCGCCGTACTCCTCATCGTCGGAGTAGGCGATGGAGTAGCTGGTCATGACGCCGGAGGCCTGCTTGGTGCTGTCGGCCAGGTTGAGACCGCCGTCGATGAAGTTGACGAGCG
>CAMNAH010000124.1 GCA_946530775.1 uncultured Coriobacteriales bacterium | reverse complement strand
TGGGACTGCCCCTTCGATTTCTCCATCTTGAAGGATAAGAAGGATTATCGCCACTAAGGCTGATAGTCCACACTGCATCACTGCGGTAAGATGAGGCCGCGTGCAGCCCGCATGTAGCGCTGCACGTGGCCACATTTGCTATCTACGCAGCCTGTTTCGGGCACGGGGAGAAGGGATTCACGCATGGACGCGGCAAAGAGAGCGGAGCTGGCGCTGGAGAACTTCCATGCGGGCTGCAACTGCGCGCAGTCGGTCGTCCGCGCCTTCGACGACGTGTTCGAACAGCAGGGCATCGACCCCAAAACGGCCGCGCGCATGGCGGCGCCCTTCGGCGGCGGCATGGGTCGTTTGCGCGAGGTATGTGGCGCAGTCTCGGGGATGTTCCTCGTGCTGGGCCTGGTCGAGGGCTATGACGACCCCGAGGCGTACGAGGAGAAGAAGAACCTCTACGAGAAGGTTCAGCAGCTTGCCGCCGAGTTCAAAGACGAGAACGGCTCCCTGATCTGCCGCGAGCTACTGGGCCTTGAGGCAGGCCCCAGCGAGGCGGCGCCCGAAAAGCGCACCGAAGCCTACTATGGCAGCCGTCCGTGCGCCGGGCTTTGCGCAAGCGCCGCGCGCATCCTCGAAACCCACCTGCATTAAACGTTTCCGCGGTTGAGCCGCGCCATAGACGCGATCGTGGGGATATTCATCGGGCAAACATCCATGCACGAGAGCGACTTCGAGCAGCTGTTCGCGAAATGCTCCCCGTAGCTGCGGCGGATATCCGCGGCCTTCCCGCGGTTTCGCGAGGCGATGAGGTAGCAATCGTTGGCGAAGAGCGCGCCGAAGAAGTTCGCGCCGTTCGTGTAGTTGGGGCAAACCTCCAGGCAGAGGCCGCACTTCAGGCATTTTGCGGCAATGTATTGCAGCTCGTGGGCCTGCTCGGCCTGCTTGGGCGTCTTGTACTCTGTGGGCTGGTAAGTGCCTATATAGGCGTTCGCCCGCTGCAGGTTGGCGGGGATGACCGACCTATCGACGATCAGGTCGCGGACGACGGGGAACTTCCTCAGCGGTTGAATGGTGATGGTGTCGCCCGCGCAATCCCTCACGAAGGTTTCGCAGGCAAGGACCGGCACGCCGTTCACGACCATGGCGCACGCTCCGCACACACCCTGCATGCAGGAGCATTCCCAGCCGATGCGCGCCGTGTGCCTGCCCTGGTCGTCGACGATATCGTCGTTGTGGTTCAGGTAGTCGAGCAGGCCGGCTATCGACATGTCGCCCGGCACATCGACGGTGAAGGACTCCCAGTAGCCTTCCGAGGCGGCGGTCTGCTGCCTGCGCACCCTAACGTTCATAGGCGTGCTCCTTATCCAGACTTACCTGGTAGCGTCCCTCGTCGTAGGAGATGATCGTCGCGAACCCAAGGCTCTCCTGCGTATCCGGGTAATCCGCGCGGTAGTGCGCCCCGCGGCTCTCCCTGCGCTCTCTCGCGCAGACGAGCACCGCGCGCGCAAGCGAGAGAACCGCCTCGAGCGAATAGATCTCATAGGGCGACACGCTGCTGTCGAAGTTGATCTTGTCGGCAAGCGAGAGGTAGTAGTCCACGTCGTCGATGCCGTGCGCGAGGGAGCTCTCATCGCGCACGATGCCCAGGTCGCAGTTCATGGTATCTGCCAGCAGATCGCGGATGTACTGCGCGGGGAAGCGGCTCTTCGAATCCAGCTGAGCTGCGAGAAGCGCGGTCTGGCGCTCGACCTCTGCCGTGAAATAGGGGTGCTGGCCGATGGGGCTTCTCTGCGAGATCTCATCTGCTGCGACCATCGCGCTATGCAGGGCGGCCAGCAGGGAGTTTCCGCCCAGGCGGTTGGCGCCATGGTACATGGAGGCGCATTCGCCCACGGCGAAGAGGTTGCGGATGTTCGTCTCGTGGTTCATGTGCACCGCCAGGCCGCCCATGAAGAAGTGCACGGACGGCGCCACGGGGATGGGCTCCTGGGCGATATCGAGCCCCGCGTACTTCAGGCAGAGCTCGCGAACCTCAGGGATCTTGCGATCGATAAGGTCCTCGCCCAAGAAGGAGACGTCCAGGAAGACCTCTCCGCCTGCACGCGCGATCTCGCGGCTGATGACATCACGGGTCATCAGGTTGCCGCGCGGGCCGTATGCGTCTTCCAGGAAGTAGACCCGCTTGCCCTCGCGCAGGCAGAAGAGCCTGCCGCCCTCGCCGCGCGCGGCCTCCGAGATGAGCATCCGCTTCTGGGGAGTCAAGAGCGTCGTGGGGTGGTACTGGATGAACTCGAGGTTCTTGAGCTGCACTCCCTGCAAGAAGAGCTTTCCCGCCACGTAGCCGTCGCACTGGGTCGAGCCCGTCGTCTTCCCAAAGAGGGCGTTCTGCCCGCCGGCGGCTATCACCACGGCATCGGCGTATTCCGCCTGCAAGCGCCCGGCCTTCTCGTCATAGACGATCACGCCATGGCAGATGCCGTCTTTGATCAGGGCCGAGTGGAAGCGCGACCAGAGCCGGCGCTTGATGCGGCCGCGCGCCTCGTAGCGCCGCGCCTCCATGACCAAGGCCGATACGATCTGCTTTCCCGTGGACGATCCGCTGAAGCAGGTCCGTTTGAACGACTGCCCACCGAAGGCGCGGCGTGCGGGGTGGCCCGACCCGTCTTCGGTGAAGACGGTCCCGATGGATTCCAGGAAGGCGATGACGTCTGCGGCGCTCGTACACAGCCGCGAGACCGCCTGCTCGCCTGCGAGATAGCTGCCACCCTTGAGCGTGTCCTCGATGTGGGCGGCCACGGAGTCGCCCTCCTCATGCGTTGGCAAAACGGCGTTGATGCCGCCCGCAGCCATGACGGATTGGGCACGTTCGGAGGGGTAGGGCGAGACGAGCGTTACGCGCACGCCCTTCTCGGCAAGCTTGACGGCGCAGGTCAGCCCCGAGATTCCACAGCCGATGACGATGGCCGTCTCCATGGGGTCCGCCCTAGCCTGCGAGGAACATGGCCGCCTGGGTGCTCACGACGGCGCAGGCAGCAATCACGAAGAGGATGCCGCCCAGGATATAGGCAAAGCGGTCCAGGGTCTTCTGCGCGCGCTCGCTTGCGAGAAGGCCGAGCGTGATGAGCGCCTTGCTCAGCGAGACGGCAACATGCGCGATGACCGAGGCGAAGAAGAGGAGCTCGGCAACGATGAGCGTGATGACCACTAGGGCTGCGCCCTGTTCGGAAGCGGATTGCATGAGCCTGAAGGTGTTGATGTGCAGGATCAGAAGGGGAAAGATCAGAGCTGCCGTGACCCGCTGGATGATCGTGCTCGCGTTGAGCTTTGGATAGAGGTCGAGGCTCCCGCCGTCTGGGCGAAGGGAGACGCTGATCATGCCGCAGATCGCATGCAGGCAGGTCACAACCATGAACGGCACGGCGAGCATCTGCGTGATCAGGGGGTTGTAATAGAAGGTGAGGTACGCGAAGACGCTGTAGCCCAGATGGGCCAGCAGAAGCACGATGGACAACAGTCCGAGTATCGCAGTGGTCTTCTTCAGTTTCATGGTGCCGCGATCCTTCCCATACGCTCCTCGCCGCTACCTGCGGCGATGGGCAGAGTCGCGCGTTTGCGGTAGCGTATCTTGTCCGTGGGCTGCCTAGATCCAGGTGTAGCCGCAATCGTTGCAGCCCATGTAGTTGGTGCCGGAGTTTCTCCAATCCTGCACCCAGCGGTGCTCGGTGTTCGTGCTCGAGCACTTGGGGCAGGGGCCTGCAGACTCGTCGTCGCCCCAACCGCCGGAGACGGCGCTCAGCTGCTCGTCGGTGAGCTCCACGCCCTCGGTTTTAGCGAGTGCGAGAAAACCTTCGGTGTCTTGCAGGCATCTACCTTGCTCTGCTGCTCGGGGGTCAGACCGTCGATCTTCATGGCAGCTCCTCACATGGTTCTGCGGCTTCAAGCGCGCGGGCACCTTCTCTTCATTCAGTTATACCGCGCGGGCGGCCCGCTCGTCCCAAGGTATTCGATGGGCGTTGGGATGGTTTTTCCGCCGCAGCGTATCAAAGATG
>CAMNAH010000123.1 GCA_946530775.1 uncultured Coriobacteriales bacterium | reverse complement strand
GCCGTGTCTCAGTCCCAATCTGGCTGGTCGGTCTCTCAACCCAGCTACCCATAATAGCCTTGGTAGGCCGTTACCCCACCAACAAGCTAACAGGCCGCGGGCCCATCTCTTGCCGTATGCGCTTTCCCGTATCCGCCATGCGGTGGTTACGGAGTATCCGGTATTACCCACGGTTTCCCGAGGCTATCCCAGAGCAAGAGGTAGGTTGCCCACGTGTTACTCAGCCGTTCGCCACTTTATACACACCCGAAGGTGCTTTAACCGTTCGACTTGCATGTGTTAGGCGCGCCGCCAGCGTTCATCCTGAGCCAGGATCGAACTCTCCGTTCAAATGTGATCCAGCTGAGCTGGAACAATTCAAAGTAAAGTGGACGATCCGTCTCTAAGATCCCGCTGATCTCGGATTCACCGAAATTGACTTGGCTCTGAACTAATGTTCAGGCATTCGATTTCGCTGTGCTATCTTCATCGATCTTTCGATCGCAGTATCCGGTTTTCAAGGTTCGCTGCGCTGCCCCGGCGGCTGTGCCGTTCGTTGCGGCGCGGGAAATAACTATACGCACTCTGAGGGCTTGCAAGGGCGTAAATGTTTCGGTTCATATTTCCTCCACATTTCGTTCCTTTCCGCCATCGAACACCCACCCGGCAAGATCGTGCATTTTCGCAGGTAGAGTGCACAATAGGCCTCTAGAATACCCTATCTGGAGCGCTATGGAGGACTGTGGAGAAGGGCTTCATATATCTATCAGAAGGTGCTTTGAGGGCTGTTTTCCAAGGTAGGAGCACCTTTATCAAACATGTAAGTAAGTATCTTTCCTTACGAGTTATATATAGAGAGGGTGTTCAACACCTATATATAGTGTGTTGGTTGCCTGGCAGGCACAAGAAGACGCCCCATACGTTCCTACACGAGGAAATTCTTCATTTGGGGAGTATCCCTTTTTGGAGAAATACGCTTAGATGCCCGAGCGAACCAGACGGCACGTGGCATCGAGAAGCTCGTCTCGACTGCGCTCGTCGGCCGCCTCTGCATAGACGCGCACCACCGGATCGGTTCTCGACGGGCGCACGAGCACCCAGGAGCCGTCTGCAAAGTCGAGCCTCATGCCGTCGGCATGGCTCACCTCGACGGGCTCGCGTCCCGCAACCTCGCCGGGGTTGAATCCCGGCAGCACCGTGCGCAGTACCGAGATCTGCCCCGTCTCGAGGCGCACATCGCGTCGTATATAGCAGCGACGCCCCAGGCGCTCCTCGCTGTCGGCCAGCAGCTGCGAGAGCGTCTTGCCGCTCACCGCCACCATCTCGCATATAAGCAGACATCCGAGCAGACCGTCGCGCTCGAAGAGGTGGCTCGGGATGACGATGCCGCCGTATTCTTCGCAGCCGATGAGCACGTCCTGCTCGCGCAGCTCGCGGTAGAGACGCGAGAAGCCCACGGGCAGCGACGAGACCTCGAGCCCCAGCTCGCGCGCCTGAGCAACGATGCTCGCGGAGCTCGAGAGCGTGGTGATGACGCGGCCGGAGCGCTTGCGGTTGCGCACCAGGTGCTCGATGAGCAGCGGCGTGAACTGATGCGGCGGAAGCAGGTGGCCCGTCTCGTCGACCACGGCGAAGCGGTCTCCATCGCCGTCAAGCACAAGGCCCAGGTCGGCGCCGAGCGCCACCACGGCCTGCTCGCACTTATCGGCCCAGGGATCTACGGGCTCGGGATGCAGACCCGCGAAATCGGCAAGGTCCTCGTCGTGAATCTGCGAAACGGAGCAACCCAGGCGCTTGAGCACCGCCGCGAGATGGCCTCTCCCCGCCCCGTAGAGCGGGTCCACGACCACCTTGAGGGGCCGTGCCGCGAAGACGGGCGGGTCGACGGCATCCACAAGGGCGTCAAGGTACGCCCCCGCTATGTCTATCTCATAGACGTGCCCGCGCGACTCGGTTGCCTGGGCGGGGATGAGATCCTCGACCTTCTCGAGAAACGCGTGCGCCGCAGAGCTGCCATCGGAGGAGCGCACGAGGATGCCACCGTATTCGCAGGAGCGTTCGGACGCGGTGAGGATGACGGCGCCCAGCGCATGCGGGTCGTGAGCGCAAGCCCAGGCAACGGCGGGCGTGGGCACGGTGCCGTTTGAGACGAGCACGCGCAGCCCATAGGAGGCCATGACCTCACCTGCGAGCCGCGCGAAGCGCTTGCCATCGTGGCGCGTGTCGTATCCCACATAGACGGTTGCGCCCGGTGCGGTATCGGCCCATGCAAGACCGAGCGCATCGGCTACGCGGGCAACATTGTCAAGCGTGAAGTCCCCGTCGAAACGGGCGTGCCAGCCGTCGTTGCCGAATCGAATTATGGAATCGCGCCTATCCAAGGATATCGCGGGCGTCGCGGCCCAGCGCCTCGTTGAAGGCAGCAACGGTTGCATCGTCCGCAGCGAGCGCCATGCGCGCGTTGGTGGCGGCCCAGGCAGCGGGCGTGCCCGTGTCGCATCCCTCGTCGGGATCGACCACGAGCGCGTACATCTCCTCCTCCTCGAGGAGGCGCTGCATGGCGTCGGTGAGCTGGATCTCGCCGCCGGCGCCGGGGGTCTGGGTCTTGAGCAGCTCCATCACGCGCGGCGTGAGCAGGTAGCGACCCACGATGAACAGGTGGGAGGGAGCCTCCTCGCGCTTGGGCTTCTCCACGAGGCCGGAGAGCTTCCAAACGGCACCCTCCTCCTCGCCGGAGGCGGTTGCGAAGTCGGGGTGCGCGCCCACGCACTCGCCCGCCACGATGCCGTAACGGCTGACCTGATCCTCGGGCACGGGAGCCACGGCGATCACGGACGCGCCGCCATGGGCGGCCGAGACGTCGGCCATGCGCACGCACATCTTGCGATCTGGCACGAAGTAGTCGCCCAAAAGCACGAAGAACGGCTCGTCGCCGGTGGCCTCGGCGCCGCAGAGCACGGCGTGGCCCAGGCCCTTGGGGTCGTCCTGATAGGCAAAGGTGACGGGCAGGCTGGCCGCCTTGTGCACCTTGGCGGCGAGCGCCTCCTTGCCGCGCGACGCGAGCATGGCCTCGAAGTCCTCATCCACCGAGAAATACTCCTCGATCTGGGGCTTCTCGTGAGAGTTGATGATGCAGACGCCGTCCACGCCCTCGGGCTCGAGCGCTTCCTCGACAACATACTGGATCACGGGCTTATCGAGCACGGGCAGCAGCTCCTTGGGCATGCAGCGCGTAGCGGGGAGGAAGCGGGTGCCGAGTCCTGCGGCGGGGATGATTGCCTTCATGAAGCTGCTCCTTGGTCGTGCGCTAGGTTGCGGGTATTGCTAGTCCTCTATAAAGATGCCCTCGGCCTTGAGGTGGTCGATGAGCAGGTTAAGGGTGTTTTGGGAAAGGGCGTGCTCCATGAGGCAGGCCTCCTCGTCGGCCACCTCGTAGTCCACGCCGATCTCGTCGGTGAGGAAGGTGCGCAGCGCCCTGTGCGCGCGCCAGACCAGACGACCATACGCGGCGCCCTCCTCGGTGAGGGTGACCTTGCCGTAGTGCTCCTGGTTGACCATGCCCTGTTCCTTGAGCATCGAGAGGGCCTTGTTCACGCTGGCCTTAGAGACATCGAGGTCCTCGGCAACGTCGACGGAGCGCACGGTGCCGCCCTCGTTCTTGAGGGAGAGCACGTAGATGGCCTCGAGATAATCCTCCCCTGCCCTGGTTAGCACGTGGTCAGCATTGGGTTCTGGCTTCGCCATGCGGGTCCCTTTCGAAGGAGGTGGATGCTAGATGAACAGCACTTCGCTATTGTGCCCCATTGTAGCGGGGTTATTCCGAAGTATCCCCGCCTTCGCCGCCATCGGTAGAGGTTTCTCCGCCACCATCACCCGTTGTGCCATCGCCCTCGGTGTAGGTGGTCTCGTCGGTATAGGTGGTTTCCTCGGTGTAGGTGGTCTCTTCCTCGTAGTACGTATAGTCGGGCTCTTCGTACGTCACGGGTTGAGCCGGCATGCTCGAGGTGTCGACCTCGAGGTTCTCCATGTAGGGGCCGGGGTCTTCGCCGCGGTCGATGATCGCGACGACCTCGTCGAGCTGCCACTGCGAGACGAACACGTAGGAG
>CAMNAH010000122.1 GCA_946530775.1 uncultured Coriobacteriales bacterium | reverse complement strand
TCACCATCTGCGCATTCGCCGTGCTCCAACAGGTCTCCGGCGCGCTCGCCCGCGATGCCGCGGCGGCAGCCACGCTGGGCATCACGCTCACCATCGCCTTCGACTGCCTCATGACCTTCTTCGGCAGCCTCGCCAACGACGCCTGCTTCAACGCATGGCTCACCGATATCACCGACGACACCAACCGCGGCCGCGTGGAGGGCGTCAACTCCGCCATGCCGCTGCTCAGCATGCTCGTCGTGTTCGGCGGCGCGATGTTCCTCATGATCGTGGGCGACGACGGCAGCGTGACCTACAACTACCCGCTCTTCTTCACCATCATCGGCGGCATCGTCATCGCCACGGGCATCGTCTCGGCCTTCTGCATGGACGAGTCGCATCCCGAGCCCAAACGCAACGCCGGCTATCTCGAGGAGCTGGCCTGGGGCTTCAAACCCTCCTCCGTGCGCGAGAACCCCATGCTCTACCTCGTGCTGCTGGGATATTGCATCTTCGCCTGCGCGATGCAGGTCTTCATGCCCTACTACGTGCTCTACCTGCGCCTTCCCTACATCCTGGGCGAGAATTACGTGCTGGTGATGGCGCCGTGCATCGTCATCGCGAGCGTGTTCACCATCCTCTACGGACGCCGCGTCGACAAGCTGGGGTTCTCGAAGACGATCACCCTGCCGCTCGTGTTCTTCGTCGTGGGATGCATCCTGCTCACCGCGATCACCGCCGCCCCCGGCGTCTTCATCGGCAGCATGTTCATGCTGGCGGGCTATCTGGGCTCGGTCGCGTGCTTCTCGGCCGCCATCCGCAATGCCACACCGCCCGACCATGTGGGCCTCACGCAGGGAATCCGCATCTTCAGCGTGGTGCTCGTCCCCATGCTTGTGGGTCCATGGATCGGGTCTATGGTGAGCGCATCGTCGGGCGTCATCGGCGTGGGCGTGGTTGGCGACGACTTCACGCCGAGCTCGCTCATCTTCATCGCGGGCGCCGCGGTGTCGCTGCTCACCTTCATCGTGACGGGGCTCATCCGCAGGCAGGAGCAGCCCAAACCCTAGAACCTAGAGGTCGCCTCCGTACATGAGCGCTGCCCAGCAATCGGGATCGTCGGGGTCGTCGGGATAGCGCTCGATGAGCTTCATGCCGTGGCGCTCGTAGTACTCGAAGTCGCTCTCGGTATCGGTCATGAGGAAGAAGCGGCTGGCGCCGTCCGCACGCAGGAGCGCGCGCATCTGCTCGAACAGGGCATGGCCCACGCCCTGGCCCTTGAGCCACGGCTCCACCATGAAAAGGTTGAGCTCCGCCTCGCCATAGGGATTTCCCGATGCGATGAAGCGGTCCGCCTTCTGGAGCTCGCGCCAGTCGCCGAAGAGCGAGCCCTCGAGGGCGGTGTCGGCCGTCTTGGCCCGCTCGGTTGCCTCGGCGAACGTGCGCTCGTAGGCGTCTTTCCAAAGCTCCACCACAGGAGCCTTGCCGCAGTGGTTGATGCCGCCCATGCACACGCCCACCACGGCACCGCACCTCTCGGCCACGATCACGTGCTGCGAGCGCACGAGCTGGATGAGCACGCACTGGCGCCCAGCGAGCATCTTGTCCTCGAGCGCGGGCACATAGTTGCACCAATGATGCGTATAGAGCGTTGCGAGCGCCTCGACATCGGCAAGCACCGCCTCGCGATAGGTGATTGAATCCATGAAATCCCTCCTCAGACCGTCCAGTATACCAGCCGGCAAGCGTGGAGCTGCAGATGCACTATAGTTAACTATAGCTAACAGGAGGAAGGACAACGATGCTCTTCAAGCTATCCCTCGAGACGCTTTCTATCTGGACGCTGTTCACGCTCTATGTATGGGCGTTCACCAAGCCGCGCGGCCCCGTGGATGCCGCCTTCTGGTATCCGCAGGAGCTGCAGGATCGGTTCTGCGAGCTGGGACTCACCACACCCGAGCGCATCGCACGGCGTCGCAGCATCTCGGGCATCCTGGGCATCCTCGCCGCCTCCATGCTGTTCTTCACGTTCATCGTGCTTGTAAACGGAGTTCGCGGCTACCTTCCCATCTTCGGCCAAACCTACCTGCTATTCGAGCTCATGGAGGCATGGGATCTGCTCTTCGTCGACACCTGGTGGGTTGCCCTTTCTGGCTGGTGGGACATCCCAAGCACAGAGGATCTTCAACACCTCTACAAGGACTGGCCCACCAAACTGCGGTTAAAGGGCTCGCGGGTGCTCGTCGGCGGCATTCCCGCAGCCGCCGTGCTCGCTGCGATCTTCTGGGCGATCGCCCGCCTAATATAGGCAGGAGCCCCGAGCTGCCAAGCTCCGCCGTGGCGCCATGGCGGCACCAGCAGAGACGCATTATCATGCCCGCCGCGCATCCCATCATCCTACTTGCGAAAACGTGCAGGTAACGGTACGATTTTGCGCTGATGCACATCGATGGTTGGAGCAGATGGATGGGCGACAAGAGGGAAAAGGCCGCGAAGGCGGCGAACCAGGGGCGCGCCCCGAAGGAGCCGCGGCGCACGCGATTTCGCCAAGCATTCATCAGCATCACGTCGATGGTGGTCCTGATCTTCACCTGCGTGGTGGGATTCGGCTCTGAGCCGCAGGTACCGCTCGTGTTCGGCACGCTCGCCGCCGGCCTGGTTGCCGCGTGGATCGGCTACTCGTGGGACGAGATCCTCGAAGGCATGGTTCAGGGCATCGTCCCCTCGCTCGAGGCAGTCCTCATCCTGCTGCTCATCGGCATGCTCGTGGGCGTGTGGATCGTCTCGGGCACCGTGCCCACGATGATCTTCTATGGACTCCAGCTCATCTCGGCGCGGTTCTTCCTCGTCACCACGGCGCTCATCTGCGCGCTCGTGGCGTTCGCCATCGGCAGCTGGGGCACCCTCGGCACCGTGGGCCTCGCGTTCATGGGCATCGGGCTCGCGCTGGGCATCCCCGCTCCCGCCGTCGCCGGCTGCATCGTGTCGGGCGCCTACTGCGGCGAGATTATCTCCCCGCTCTCCGATGCCACCAACTTCGCCGCCGGAGTCTCGGGCAACGAGGTCTTCGAGCTCATGAAGAAGGCCCTGCCGCTCGCGCTCTCCGCGTTCGCAACCGCCGAGGTGGGCTATCTCGTCATGGGGCACTTCTTCCACGGCGAGGGCAGCGCAGCCATCGCGTCCAATATCTCCCCCATCCTCGAGGGGCTCTCCACCAGCTTCGTCATCTCCCCCATCTGCGTCATCCCCATGGTCATCATGATGGTGTGCATCATCGTCAAGCTGCCCGCCATCCCCTCCATGCTGCTCGGCATCATCTCCGGCATGCTCGTGGCATGGGGCGTCCAAGACGCGAGCATGCCGCTCGTCATCGACTGCGCCTTCGACGGCTTCGCCAGCGCAACGGGCAACGAGCTCTTGGACGGCCTGCTCTCCGCAGGCGGCATGATGAGCATGACGGGATCGGTCACCATCGTGCTCATCGCCATGGCATTCGGCGGCCTCATGACGAGCACGGGCCAGATGGACGCCCTCATCGGACCCATCGTGCTACGCATCAAATCCGAGGGAGGCCTCACCGCGCTCGTCGTGGCCTCATGCATCGGCATGAACATCGTGCTGCCCGACCAGTTCCTGGGCATCTCGGTGCCGGGCCAGATGTTCGGCGAGGAGTACGAGCGCCGCGGCATCTCGCGCCGCGACCTCGGGCGCACGCTGCTCGCGGGCGGCGCCGTCACCAGCCCGCTTATCCCGTGGAACACCTGCGGCATCTACTGCGCGTCCATTCTGGGCATCAGCGCCGCGTCGTACCTGCCGTTCGTGCTCTTCAGCCTCATCACACCCGTCTACATGGTGATCGTGGGCTTCTTCCACGACTATCGCAACCGCCGACGCGCTGCGCAGGCGAACCAGGAGGCAGAACATGTCGCAGCCTAACGAGCAACGCACCCTCAAGAAGACCCTCGGCTGGCCTGCCGCCACCTCCATCGTGGTGGGCTGCGTCATCGGCGCAGGGGTGTTCTTCAAGCCCTACGCCATCTACCAGGCAACCGGCGGAGCGCCCGGCATGGGCATCCTCGGTTG
The DNA here is from genome assembly GCA_946530775.1 of uncultured Coriobacteriales bacterium. The sequence goes on along the minus strand of CAMNAH010000122.1, from coordinate 30 downwards.
GATCGTCGGCGGCCTCATGAGCATCCTCGG
>CAMNAH010000121.1 GCA_946530775.1 uncultured Coriobacteriales bacterium | reverse complement strand
GCCTCGGTCTGGATGCCGTCCTCGGTGAGCGAGAAGATGCGGTTGCGGCTGTTGGTGCTGCGTCCCATGATCCAGTAGTAGACGCAGTCCTTGCCCACCACGATGCCGCGGCCGGGGTAGGGGTTGCCCTTGAGCAGGTCAACGAGCTTTTCCATCGATGCTCCTCTCTTCTCGGCTTGCCTCCGTACGAAAAAGGCAAGCCTTCCGAACTATGGATAAGGCTTGCCCAGACGGTCGGCGGTATGTAACGCGCTGCTCCACCGCGGTTGCCCGCGAATATCCGTCAGTCACAGCGCGCTCTGACAACGTTTACTGTAGCACGCGAGCTGCCGCCACGCAGCGCCGCTCGCCGTATCGCGAGATTTCCGCATTCGCAGGGTTCGATGCGCGGCTGCGGGCATTGCTACAATGAAGTCGTCACATCACCAGCAAAGGGGGACTGCCATGGATGCCAATATCGCCAAGCGCAACGAGCTGCTCGCAGCCAAGGTTATCAAGGGGCTCGAGAGCCGCAACATGTGCGGATACTATGCCGCGAGCAAGGAGGAGGCGCTCAAGATCGCGCTCGACCTCATTCCCGAGGGATCGAGCGTCACGATGGGCGGCTGCATGAGCGCCATCGAGATCGGCCTAGTGGACGCCGTGAAGAACGGCAACTACACCTTCATCGACCGCAACGCCTACGACGATCCGCGCCAGGCGCTGCTCGACGGCTATGCCGCCGACGTGTTTCTCTCGAGCGCCAACGCCATCACCAACGACGGCGTGCTCGTGAACATCGACGGCAACGCCAACCGCGTGTCGTACATCGCGCAGGGTCCCAAGAAGGTCGTCATGATCGTGGGCATGAACAAGGTCTGCGACGACGTGGACGGTGCCATGAAGCGCGCCCGCAACGTGGCCGCGCCCATCAACGCCCAGCGCTTCGGCCTCCAGACGCCGTGCTGCAAGACCGGTGCCTGCGCAAACTGCAAATCGGCGGACACCATCTGCTGCCAGTTCCTCATCACGCGCTTCTCGCGCCACGCGGGCCGCATCAACGTGATCCTCGTGAACGACAACCTGGGGTTCTAGGGCAGTTCGCTGGATAGTCGCTCTAACGTGTCCGCAAAACTGAGACTGGGTCACAAACCCAGTCTCAGTTGCTCTTGAGACGGTGCATCAATCAATCTACCAGGCATTTCTCCGAGAAGCCCAGTCTCAATGCATATTGAGACTGGGCTGTCCAGCTCAGAGATACACAGTCTCAATTGCTCTTGAGACTGTGTCTTTGGGTTCGAAGGGCCCCTAGACCGTGACCTCGCCGGCAAGGACGCGCTTGTAGTCCTCGAGGTTGCGCTCGAGAAGTGCGGGCGTGTCGAGCTCGTAGGGGCACTGCGCGGCACACTGTCCGCAGTGCAGGCAGTCCTCGATCTTGGCCATCTCGGCCTGCCACTTCTCGGAGAGCCAGCCCGCCGACGGCGCGCGGCGCAGCATGAGCGACATGCGCGCGCAGTTGTTGATCTGGATGCCCATCGGGCAGGGCATGCAATAGCCGCAGCCACGGCAGAAGCTGCCCGAGAGCTCGGCCTGCTCGGACTCCACGAACGCCTGCATCTCGGGCGTCCACGTGGGCGTCTCGTCCATGAACGCGAGCCATTCCTCGAGCTCGCTTGCGCGCTGCACGCCCCAGATGGGCAGCACGTTGTCGAAGCGGTCCATCCATGCCATCGCGGCGGCGGAGTTGGTGATGAGACCGCCCGCCAAGCCCTTCATGCAGACGAAGCCCACGTTGTTGGCGCGGCACGTCTCGACCAGGTGCAGCTCCTGCTCGCCCGAGAGGTACGAGAACGGGAACTGCAGCACCTCGTAGAGGCCGCTCTCGGCAGCCTCTTGCGCCACGCCGATCTTGTGCGCGGTGATGGCGATGTGGCGGATCTTGCCGGCCTCCTTGGCCTCGAGCATGCACTCGTACATGCCCGAGCCGTCGCCGGGGCGCCACACCTGCGCGGCCTGATGGAACTGGTACACGTCGATGTAGTCGGTGCACAGGAGCTTGAGCGAGGTTTCGAGATCGGCACGGAACTGCTCGGGCGTCTTCGCGGTGGTCTTGCTGGCGATGTAGATCTGGTCGCGCGGGACGAACCCGTCGAAGGCCGCACCCAGCTTCTCCTCGCTGTCGGTATAGGCGCGCGCGGTGTCGAAGTAGCGCATGCCGCCCTCGTAGGCACGGCGCAGGAGCGCCACCGCGTCGTCGAGCGGGATGCGCTGGATGGGCAGCGCGCCGAAGGCGTTCTGGGGCACGGTGATGCCGGTCGATCCGAGCGTGATGGTGCGCATGGCAGCCTCCTTCAAATCAACCCCCACTAAGGGAGTATCCCCCAATGGGGGAGTATCCCTTAGTGGGGGTCAGTCCCAGTCTTGCAGGTCGTCGGGCTCGATGGTCGAGAGAAGCTCCTTGCTCTCGGCGGCATCGGCCAGTCCCGCCACGCGCACCGCGTGGTTGGCGATCGCGTGCTCGAGGAAGTTGCGCACGTCGCGGGCGTTCGCGAAGTTGTCGGGCTTGTCGGCCACGCGCGCCGCGATGAGCGCCTGCGCCTTCTCGGCCGCCGCGGGGGAGAGCGCGTAATCCTGCTTCTTGAGGTTCATCTGCAGGATGGCGAAGAGCTCGTCGGCCGTGTAATCGTCGAAGACGATGCGCGTGCCAAAGCGCGAGCGCAGGCCGGGGTTGGAGTCGAGGAACTGCTCCATGAGGTCGGTGTAGCCGGCCACGATCACCACGAGATCGTCGCGATGGTCCTCCATGGCCTTGAGCAGCGTGTCCACGGCCTCCTGGCCAAAGTCGTTCTCGCCCTTGCCCACGGTGAGCGCGTAGGCCTCGTCGATGAAGAGCACGCCACCCAGCGCCTCCTCGATGACCTCCTGCGTGCGCGTGGCGGTTTGGCCCACGTAGCCGCGCACGAGCCCGGAGCGGTCGACCTCCACGAGCTGCCCTGTGCGGAGCACCCCCAGCGCGCGGTAGATGTTGGCGAGCATGCGCGCGATGGTGGTCTTGCCCGTGCCGGGGTTGCCGAGAAAGACCATGTGCTTGGAGATATCGGCCGTCTTCATGCCCAGGTTCGCGCGCATCTTCTGCACCTGGATGAGGTTCACCATGATGTTGACCTGGTGCTTCACGCCGGTGAGGCCCACGAGCCCCTCGAGCTCGGCGAGCAGGCCTTCGAGCTCGTGCGCGTTCTCCTCGGCGCTCGCCATGCCTACCGCGGGCTCCACGATGCGGTAGCTCTTCTGCGAGCCCGCGCGCCACACGGCGTACTCCTTGAGCATGGCCTCCATTCGCGCCAGGTAGGCGGTGAAGCGCTGCGCGACCTCGTCGGAGATGTCCGCCTTGCGCAGCGACAGGATCGACTTGCCGAACACCTTGAACGTGTCGTAGAAGATGCTCGCGCACTGCCCCTTGAACGGGTCGGGCGAGAGGCGCTTGCCCGCGTCGGCGAGCACGGCGTACTTGAGCGAGAAGGGCGCCTCCTTGGCCGAGGAGGTGTCGAGCGTGCGGCGGCGCAGCTGCTCGATCACGGGCGCGTCGGGCGCGAGACCGAGCGCCGTGTGGACGAACTCGACCTCGTCGGGCGCGATCACGCCGTCGCCCTCCACGAGGTAGCCGCCAAAAACTACGAGGTCGTTGCGGAAGAGCGACTTGAGGCTGCGCCCCTCGGAGCGCACCTCGCCCACGTTCGCCTTCATGAGCGCGTCGCAGATCTCGTAGGATCTGGCGAGCAGGGCGTCAAGGTCGAGCTGCTCCATGGCCTACTCCCACGTCTTCCAGATGTCGGGCTCGTAGCCCACAGTGGCCTGGCGGCCGTTGCGTACGATGGGCGCGCGCAGGACCTGCTGGTTCTCGAGCAGGACGCCCTCCATCATCGAGGCCGGCGTGTGCTGCACGAGCGAGACGGCATAGGCGTCCTTGGCCTTCTCGTCGATAAGCGCCGCGATGCCGCCCACGGCCTGCGCGACCGAGCGGAGCTCTCCCGCCGAGAGGCCCTTCTCGGCGAGGTCGATGTATTGGAACTTGATGCGGCGCTCCTTGAACCAGCGCTCGGCCTTGCGCGAGTCGCTGCTCTTCTTGCTGCCGAAGATCTGGA
>CAMNAH010000120.1 GCA_946530775.1 uncultured Coriobacteriales bacterium | reverse complement strand
CCCGACATCGACGCCGTCTACATCACCACGCCGCACAACACCCACATCACCTACCTGCGCAAAGCCCTGGCGGCCGGCAAGCACGTGATGTGCGAGAAGGCCATCACCCTGAACTCCGACGAGCTCGACGAGGCCATCGAGCTGGCCCGCGCCAACAACGTGGTGCTCATGGACGCCTGCACCGAGCTGCACATGCCGCTCTACAAGGAGCTCGCGAAGCGCGTCAAGGCCGGCGACTTCGGCACCGTGAACCTCATCCAGGAGAACTTCGGCAGCTTCAAGGAGTACGACGAGAAGAACCGCTTCTTCAATCCCAACCTGGCCGGCGGCGCCATGCTCGACATCGGCATCTACTCGCTCACGCTGATGCGCCTCTTCATGGAGTCCACGCCCAACGAGCACCTCTCGATGATGAACCCCGCGCCCACGGGCGTCGACATGACGAGCGGCCTTCTGCTCCGCAACGCCGAGGGCCAGATGGGCGTCATCTCGCTGTCGCTCCACTCCAAGCAGCCCAAGCGCGCGGTCGTGAGCTGCGACAAGGCCTACATCGAGATCATGGAGTACCCGCGCGCCGACGAGGCCACCATCGTGTGGACCGAGTCCGGCGAGGTCGAGACCTTCCGCGCGGGCGAGCGTCCGCTGGCGCTCTGCTACGTGCTGGCCGACCTCGAGGCCGCCGTGGCCGGCGACGAGGAGGCGCTTGCGCAGATGGACGTCACGGTTGACGTCATGCGCATGATGACCGACTTCCGCCGCGACTGGAACTTCTACTATCCCGAGGAGCTGTAGCTTGGAACCCATCTCCCAGATGTGCGACCGCGTGGACGCCGAGACCATCGCGCGCGAGGGCGCACCGGAGGACCATCCCGCATTCGATCGGCTGGCGCGCACCATCTGGCGCCTCCGCCAGCCCGACGGCTGCCCGTGGGATAAGGCCCAGACGCACGAGACGCTCGTCAAGGACATGATCGAGGAGGCCTACGAGGCCGCCGACGCCATGGCCGCGGGCGATACGGAGCACATCCGCGAGGAGCTGGGCGACATGCTCGAGCAGATCATGCTCAACGCCCAGATCGGCGCCGACGAGGGCGCCTTCGATATCGACGACGTGTGCCGCGAGCTCAACGAGAAGCTCGTGCGCCGCCACCCGCACATCTTCGGCGACGTGGTGGCCGTGAACGATGCCGGCGAGGTGCTCGACATCTGGGACGACGTCAAGAAGCAGGAGCGCGCCGACGGCTACGAGCCCGCGGGGCTGCTCGACTCGATTCCGCGGGCGCTCCCGGCGCTCATGCAGTGCCAGAAGATCTCCAAGCGCGCGGCCAAGGCGGGCTTCGAGTGGGCGAGCGAGGCCGACGTGTGGGATCAGGTCGCGAGCGAGCACGCAGAGCTTCTCGCCGAGGAGCCGGGCAGCGAGGCGCGCGCCATGGAGTTTGGCGACCTGCTGTTCGCGCTGGTCAACGTGGCACGCTGGGAGGGCATTGATGCCGAGGCGGCGCTCGCCGCATCCAACGCCAAGTTCCGCAACCGCTGGAGCGCCATGGAGCGCATGGCCGCGGCCGAGAACCGCGACATCGACTCCTATTCCACCGATGAGCTCAACGTTCTGTGGAATACCGCGAAGGCGCAAGAGTAGTTGCCGCAACGCCTCCCCGAAGGGTTCCTCCTGCCGTATAATGGGCGCTGCAGGAAGGGTTTGCAAAACCAAATAATTGCAACTGACGAAGGGGGAATTATGGAGCTTGTCCGCGCCAAGGACTATACCGACATGAGCCGCAAGGCGGCCAACATCATCTCCGCTCAGGTCATCCTGAAGCCCAAGAGCGTGCTCGGCCTTGCCACCGGCGATACGCCCAAGGGAACGTATGCCCAGCTCTCCGAGTGGCAGAAGAAGGGCGACTGCAGCTTCGCCCAGTGCTCCTCCTACAACCTCGACGAGTACGTGGGCCTCTCCGCGGACCATCCCCAGAGCTACCACTACTTCATGAAGAAGTTCTTCTTCGACCTCGTCGACATCGACCTCGCCAACACGCATGTGCCCGATGGCGATGCCGCCGACATCGAGAAGGCCTGCGCCGACTACGACCGCATGGTCGCAGAGGCCGGCTATCCCGACATCCAGCTCCTCGGTATCGGCCGCAACGGCCACATCGGCTTCAACGAGCCCGACGACCACTTCGCCCGCGGCACGCACTGCGTCGACCTCACCGAGAGCACCATCGAGGCCAACAGCCGCCTGTTCGACAGCGTCGACGAGGTTCCGCGCCAGGCCGTCTCGATGGGCATCCAGACCATCATGTACGCCCGCCGCATCCTCATCCTCGCGAGCGGCGCCGACAAGGCCCAGGCCGTGCACGACATGGTCTACGGTCTCATCACGCCGCAGGTGCCCGCCTCCATCCTGCAGCTGCATCCCAACTGCACCGTGATCGCCGACGAGGCGGCGCTCTCGCTCTGCTAGCAGCGAAAACAGCACACGTTGCGCCCCTCTCCGCACTGGCGGGGAGGGGCTTTTTTTGAAAAAACGTGCGAAGCTGCTGGAATCGGCGGGCGGGGGCGCTGGGATACGCCGATACATGGTATAAACGAATGAGCCACAGGAAACCTCAAACGAAGCAAGGGCATGAGCACGGACAAACCCAAGGACAAGAAGGCGGTCAAGGCTGAGAAGCCCAAGGACGACGCTGCGGCGGACGCGAAGGCATCCGACAAGGACGCCTCGAAGCGCGGCCGTGCCACCGCCCGCAAGGAGCGGGTCAAGCGCGCGCCCAACCCTGAGCGCAGGCGCAGGCTCCTCATCGGGCTTGCCGTGGTCGTCGCCATCATCGCCATGCTCTACCGCCCCACGCGCGATCTCTACATCGCGTGGCGCACCGGCTACACGCTCGAGTCGCGCTATGAGGCGCTTGCCGAGGAGAACGAGCAGCTCAACAGCGATATCGATAGGCTCATGACGCACGAGGGCATCGAGGATGCCGCCCGTGAGCGCGGCTATGTCATGCCCGGCGAGACGAGCGTGAAGGTCGAGGGTCTCGAGAACGTGACCGAGACCGACGAGACCGAAGCCAGCGAGAATAGCGGCGAGCTTCCCTGGTACATCCACGTGGGCGACGCCATCTTCTTCTTCAGCGAGGGCGAATGAGCCGCGTAGCATCCATCGATATCGGCACGTTCACCATGCGCCTCGCCATCGCCGACGTGCGCGATGGGCGCGTGACCTCGATGATCAAGCAATCCACCATCGTCAACCTGGGACAGGATGTCGATGCCACCGGTGAGCTCGCGCTCGATGCCATGAAGCGCGCGTTTCTCTGCGCCCGCGCCTATGCGCAGGCTGCCAAGGAGGCCGGTGCCGAGGCGCTGTGCTGCACGCTCACGAGCGCGGCGCGCGATGCCCGCAATTCCGACGAGCTTGTGGCGGCGCTCTCATCGCTCGGCATCAACCCGCAGGTCATCCCCGGCGAGATCGAAGGCGCGCTCACCTTTCTCGGCGTGGCGCAGGATTTCCCGAACACTCCCATCCTCGTTGCCGATAACGGCGGCGGCTCCACCGAGCTGGCGCTCGGGAAGCTCGAGGGACGTTCGCTCGACCTCAGGTGGGTCAAATCGGTCGATGTGGGATGCCGCCGCGTGACCGATCGGTTCTTCTCGGATGGCGGGCCTGCCGGCGAGGAGGCGCTGCGCGATGCCCATGCGTTCGCGCGTGCGACCTTCGACGCGGCGCTTGCCGAGATGCCGCGCGACCTGGTGCCCGAGCGGCTCATCGTATGCGGCGGCACGGCGACCAGCCTGGTTGCCATGGCGGCGAAGCTCGAGCCCTACGATGCGCGCTTCGTCCATCTCCATGAGCTCACCAGCGGCGAGGTTGCAGACCTTGAGCGCGAGCTGGCCTCGATGCCCGCGGCAGAGCGCGGCTCCCTGGTCGGCCTGCAGGAGAAGCGCGCGCCCGTTATCCTGGGCGGCACCGTGGCCGTGGCGGAGCTTTTGGCGTCCACGGGATTCGAGGTTGCGCAGGCAAGCGAGAGCGACCTGCTCTTCGGGCTCTCCATCGCGTGCGCGAGCGCCGTCGAAGGCGCGCCGTCGCCCGTGGTGTGGAAGCCGACCTTCTCGAGGCTCGTCAAAGAGGGCTAAGATAGAGGGGTCTTCTCCGGGGGCGTGGCGGAATTGGCATACGCAGGAGACTTAAAATCTTCGGCCGCAAGGATTGTGGGTTCGAGTCCCACCGCCCCTACCA
>CAMNAH010000119.1 GCA_946530775.1 uncultured Coriobacteriales bacterium | reverse complement strand
TCCCCTTCGGCGCCGCGGCAGCGGTCTCTCCCGACCCCGTCATCCGGTGGTATTCGGTTGTTGGCTGCATCGTATCGTGCGCACGCGCGGTGTTTGACCGAGAAGTTCCAGTAATTATGCGAGCGGCTGGTATGCGCAAGGCATACGGCGCGGGCAAGCCGCGTCGTTGGCCTCGTCGAGCTTGGGGGATGGGTTGTGCGCTACTACACGCCGTACTGCGCGTAGTACGCGTCGATGGCGGCCTTGAGCTCGGGGGTGATGACGGTGCCGTCGAGCGCCTCGACGACCTCGGCCATGCTCACGATGGAGGCCACGGGGAATCCGTAACGCTCGGCGATCTCGTCCTGCGCGCTCTTCACGCCGTCCTTGCCCACTTCCATGCGGTTGAGCGAGACCATAAGGCCCACGACCTCAACGTCCGCGGCGGCCTTGAGCTTGGGGTAGGTCTCGTCGATCGACTTGCCCGAGGTGGTCACGTCCTCCACGATGACCACGCGGTCGCCGTCCGAGAGCGAAGAGCCCAGGAGCTGGCCCTTGTCGGCGCCGTGGTCCTTGGCCTCCTTGCGGTCGGAGCAGTAGCGCGCCTCCTTGCCATAGAGCTCAGAGAGCGCCATGCAGGTGATGACGGAGAGGGGGATGCCCTTGTAGGCGGGGCCGAACACCACGTCGAAGTCGAGGCCGAAGGCATCGTGGATGGCGCGGGCGTAGGCGAGGCCGAGCCTGTGGAGCTGATCGCCCGTCACATAGGCGCCGGCATTCATGAAGAAGGGGGATTTGCGGCCGCTCTTGAGCGTGAAATCGCCAAACTTGAGCACGCCCGCCTCGACCATGAAATCGATGAACTCGCGCTTGTAATCCTGCATGGGGACCTCCCGAAAAACGTGGCTTCGGGAAGTATTCTAGCGTGTGTTGGCAAGCGCCGTCTCGAGGGCCGCAGCAAACGTAACGAGACCGTCCTCGTCCTGCTCCGTGAAGCGCGCGAAGGAGGGACTGTCGATGTCGAGCACGCCCCACACGGCACCGTCCTTGTGCAGCGGAATGACGATCTCGGAGTTGGAGGCGCTGTCACAGGCGATATGGCCGGCGAACTCGTGGACGTTCTCGACGCGCTGCACGGCATCTGCCGCCGCTGCGGTGCCGCATACGCCGCGACCCCAGGCTATGTGCGTGCAGGCCACCTTGCCCTGGAAGGGGCCGAGCACGAGCTCGGACGTGCCGTCAGCGCAGGGCATCGTCAGGTAGAAACCCACCCAGTTGATATCGTCGAGCGCCTCGTCAAGCAGCGCCGACGCGTTCGCAAGAAGGGGGAGCCACGAAGGCTCCCCCTCTGCAAGTGCTTCGAGCTGCCGTGTCAGCAGACCGTAGTCCATGGACGCTACGACTTGAGGGCCTGGAGAACCTCGGCCTCAGGCTTCGTGGCGAAGTAGGACGTGGGGTAGTTCTCGTCGAGCGAGCGGCCCATATAGACATCGGTGCCCACGCGATAGAGCTCGCCGATGCAGTAGATGGGGCTGTTGAGGGGCACGACATCCTCGACCAGGCGGTAGCCGCGCAGCGTGGTCTGGGGATTGCGGACCGTGGTGTCGCGGTACGTGCTCTGGGCCTGCTGGGCAGAGCTCAGCGTGCCGAGCAGGGCGCCCAGGCCGATGTTGAGCATCAGGTCGCCCATGGTCTGGCCGTAGCCGTAGGACGAGCGGGGCACGCCGTAGCCACCGGGAACGTAGCTGCCGCCGTAGTAGCTGCCGCCCATGAAGTCGCCCAAGCCGCGCGGGACGCCGTAGCCCACGTTGACGTTGATCTGGGGACGGCCCTGCGGGCGACCGCCTCCGGGCCTGCCGTTGATCTTGCTGTAGCCGGCGAACATGATGTTGCTCGGCACGGGCAGCGTGGAGCCATCGGCACCGGCGCCGGCGAGCGCGAGACCCGCCACGGGTGCGGGAAGCAGCCAGTCGAGCAGGCGCTTGGCCTCGACGCCGAGCACCGCGGCGCGCTCGCGGATCCCGCCCACGATGGCCATGGCGCCGCCGGATGCGCCGGAGGCGGTGAGGTGGTTCGCGGCCGCCTTGGCGAACTCGGAGTTGGGTCCCTCGATATGGTTGGTCGAGTTGACCAGGATGACGTTCTTGCCGAACGACTTGAGGTCCACATAGACCGGGGTGTCGCACGAGGCGTCCTTGAAGTAGAACGGGTCGATCGAGGTCTCGTGGGCGATGAGCGTCTCGGTCTCCACGCCCGCCTTGCTCTCGATGCGATAGCAGCGGATGTCGTAGTAGGCGACCTCGCGCTTGCTGTAGGGGGCGATCACGCCGGAGGTGGGCATGGAGGTGCCCACGAGCTCGCAGTACTGGCGGTGGTTCTGCGAGATGGAGCCGAGCTCGTCGAGGATCTCGACGGCGTCGGCGATGCGGCTCGTCTTGGTTGCCTTGATGTCGTAGGCCATCTGGTCCTTGGTCTGAGCTGCGGGGGCATCGGCTGCTGCGGCCGTGGTGGTCGAGCTGGAGCTCCTGCTGCTGAAGAACGAGAAGATCGCCACGACGCACACGATGATGATGAGGAACGTTAGGAAGTCACCCATTGAAACCTGCCTCAGGATAGTTGCCTGCGAAAGAGGGGCACCGGGCGCCGTACGTCCGATGCCCCTCCGCTTGTGCCTTCGAGAAGACTAGTCGAGGTTGAGCTCGGCCTTGAGGGCGGCGAGCTGATCGTTCACGGCGGACTCATGCTGGAGCTTGGCGAACTCGTCCTCGTCGCTGATGATGATCTGGTCGGCGGCGAGACCGCTCATGGAGCCGTACGCCTCGGCAGTGGCCTCCTTCTCGGCGATCTTGCGCTCGAGGGCGTCGAGCTTGGCGAACGCGGAGTCGGTGGTGGCGGAGGTGATGGTGACGGCCGTCTTCTGGGCGGCATCGGCCATGCGGGAGCGGGCCACGAGGACCTGCTGGCGGCTGCGGGCCTCGTCGAGCTTCATCTTGAGCTGCTCGACCTGGCTCTTGAGGGAGTCGACGTTGGCGGAGATCTGGTCGTAGTTGGCCTGGAGCGCGGCGACCTGCTGGTCGACGCCCACCTTGGCGTCGAGGGCCTTCTTGGCGAGGGCCTCGTTGCCGGCCTTGAGGGCGAGCTTGGCCTTGTCGTTCCAGTCGGCAGCGGCGGCCTTGGCGTCGGCGAGCTCCATGGCGGCTACCTTCTGGGAGCCCATGGCCTGGCCGAGTGCCTTGGTGGCGTCGTCAACCTGGTTGTCCATCTCGATGATGAGCTGCTTCACCATCTTCTCGGGGTCTTCTGCCTTGTCGATAAGGTCGTTGATGTTTGCCTGGAGGATGTCGCCGATACGAGAGAAAATGCCCATGATCTCACCTTTCTGTTGGAGGGACAAAACCCTACAATCCTGTTCTCACCATTCCGGTGCCGTTTTAAACATCGGACGTTGGCGATATCAATGAAAAACATACCACGGCACTATGACGCGGGGTCAGATAAAACGCCCAGCGGCACAATCGAGCCGTTTGGACTATCATCATATGGTTGACCTGAATCGAGGAGGTTTCTTCATGGACCGCACCACCATTGCCCGCCTGTTCGCCGATGCCCAGGATCTGGGCGGCACCACCGTCACCGTCTGCGGCTGGGTCCGCTCTATCCGTGACATGAAGAACTTCGGCTTCGTCATGCTCAACGACGGCAGCTGCTTCAAGGACCTGCAGGTTGTCATGAGCCGCGAGACGCTCGCGAACTACGACGAGATCGCCTCGCAGGGCATCTCGGCAGCCCTTATCGCCACCGGCGAGCTCAAGCTCACGCCCGATGCGCCCCAGCCCTTCGAGCTGCAGGCGGCCACCATCGAGGTGGAGGGCACGAGCGCCGAGGACTACCCGCTGCAGAAGAAGCGCACCTCGATCGAGTTCCTGCGCTCCATCCAGCACCTGCGTCCGCGCTCCAACCTCTTCCGCGCGGTCTTCCGCGTGCGCAGCGTGGCGGCCTTCGCCATCCACGAGTTCTTCCAGGGCCTGGGCTATGTGTATGTGAACACGCCCATCATCACCGCGAGCGACGCCGAGGGCGCGGGCGAGATGTTCCGCGTCACCACCATCGATCCGGCGAACCCGCCCCTCAAGGAGAACGGCGAGGTCGACTGGAGCCAGGACTTCTTCGGAAGCGCCACCAACCTCACGGTGTCCGGCCAGCTTCAGGCCGAGAGCTTCGCCACGGCCTTCGGCAGCGTTTACACCTTCGGCCCCACGTTCCGCGCCGAGAACTCCAACACGCGCCGTCACGCCGCCGAGTTCTGGATGATCG
>CAMNAH010000118.1 GCA_946530775.1 uncultured Coriobacteriales bacterium | reverse complement strand
GGTGCTTGCCCGTGTAGAGGTCCCACGGATGGCTTCCGCTCTGGCGCTCGAGCGCGTAGGCGATCTCATGCATGTTGGCCGCGTTGAACGAGCTCCAGAGACCCTTGTACGCCTCGTAGTTTGTCACCGTGTCGCAGGCGTTGTCGTTCATCCACAGGTTATAGTCGCCGTGCAGGCACTCGCCCAGCAGCAGGAACTTGCTTCCGCGCTTGGCCGAGAGCTCGTTGGCGATCTGGCGCACATAGCCCAGAAAACCGCGGTCGAGGCAGTAGGCCACGTCAAGACGCAGGCCGTCGATGTCGAACTCGCGCTCCCAGGCGCGGATGACGTCGGCGCACATGTCGTTGCACCCGAAGTCATGGTGGTTGAGCTTCACGAGAAACGGCACGCCCTCCCAGCATTCATAGGAGAAGCCGTCGCCATACTGGTTGTCGCGTCCCCAGTCGATGTTGAACCAGCTGGCATACGGGCTGGCCTGCTTCTTCTCGCGCACATCGGCAAACGCCCAGAAGTCGCGTCCCACGTGGTTCAGGACCGCGTCGAGCAGCACCTTCATGCCCGCAGCATGGAACGCCGCCACAAGGTCGCGCAGGTCATCGTTGGTGCCCAGGCGCCGATCCACCGTGAGGTAGTCCCACGTGTCATAGCCGTGGCTGCCGCTCTCGAACACCGGGTTCAGAAGCACGCAGCTCACGCCCAGGCGCTTGAGGTGGTCGATCCACCCCTTCAGCTGCGGCAGACGTGAGACAACCGCGCCATCACGGCTGTTCTCGAAAGGCGCGCCGAGGAGCCCCAGCGGATAGATCTGGTACACAAGCGAATCTTCAAACCATGACATCGTTCTAGTTCTCCAAAGAAAGCAGTCCCTCTGCGCAGGTGCGGTGGGCCTCCTCGAACGCCGTTGAGAAGAACTCGGGCGTAAGCAGGCGCATCGGAGGAAGCTCGTCGAGGTGGTTCTCGCGGTTGTCGTCGACGAAGGCGCATGCGGCATCCACCGCCGCGCGCGCATCCTCCTCGGCGATCGCATACTGCGGGAACGCCGCCGCCTGGGCGAGCAGGCCGTCCGTCGCCTCGACGCGATACGAGATATCGAGCGTGTGCCCGAAGGCCGCGAAGTCCTTCTGCTTGCCCACACGGGTTATCTCGCCCGGCTTCACGCCTATCTGCTTGATGTAGCTGCGCGTATGCGCGTTGTACACGTGATCGCACACCAGATGGCACCAGGCTCCGAGCACGATATCGGGCACATCGGCGCCGTACGGCTCAACGTAGGTGCGCCAGAAGCGTCTGTGGTCGGGCAGCGGGATATACGCCTTGCGCGCGAGGTGCGTGGCCTTGTAGTCGATATGCACGCTGATGGGTTTCACGAGGTAGCCCACATAGATGTCGGGCACATAGTTGCCGAAGACGAAGGCGTTCGCATCGCGCACGCCCAGCGCCTCGGCACCGTATTGGGCGAGGAGCTTCTCGGCATGCGCGGTATGTATGTTCCAGCTCGGCATGGATTGATTTTAGCGCAGGCCAGCACCGCGCGCGGGACATGATGGCCCTATTCACCCTACCCGCACCGATCGCGAACGGAGCATACCGTTCATGAACGGTGCGGGTTTTCTCGGCAAAAAAGAGCACCGTTCGCGAACGGTGTACGCCGAACGCGAACGGTGCAGGTCGGAGCAGTATCCGGGAGACGCTACGAGCGCACCTCTCCGCCGGTGGCGGCGCAGACCTTCTTGACGAGCTTGGCGTGCGCGGCCTCGACCTCCTCGGACGTGAGGGTGTGGTCGTCGGCGCGGTAGGTGAGCGAGAAGGCCATGCTCTTCTTGCCGAGGCCCACGCGCACGGGGTCGCGGAACACGTCGAAGAGACGGGCGTCCTTGAGGAGCTTGCCGCCGGCGCTCTGGATACGCTGGAGCAGCATCTCGGTGGTGACGTCCTCGTTCACCACGATGGCGAGGTCGACGGAGACGCCGGGCAGCGTGGGCACGTCCACGTAGGGCAGCTCGCGCTGGGCGAGGCGCAGCAGCGCCGCCTGCGAGAGCTCGAAGGCCACCACGGGCACCGAGATGTCGAAGTTGGCGAGCGCGTTGGGATGGATGTTGCCCACCCAGCCGATGACCTCGCCATTGCTGAGCACCTCGGCGGAGCGGCCGGGCTGCAGCCAGCCATAGACCTCGGGATCGGCGGGCTTGAAGCGCACCTTGGTGAGGCGCAGGGCCTCGAGCACCTGCTCGACCACGCCCTTGGCATCGAAGAAGTCGAGCTTGGGGTACTTGGCGTTCCACTCGTCGTCCTTCCAGGAGCCGCACATCACGCCCGCCACGAAGCTGGGCTCGTCGGGCTGGCTCTTGTTGGCGTGCGCGTAGAACACGCGGCCGATCTCGTAGAGCGCGACGTTCGAGACACCATGGTCGAGGTTGTAGGCCACGGAGCGGAGAAGACCGGGCAGCATGGAGCGGCGCATCTGGTTCTCGTCGGCCACGAGCGGGCGCAGGATCTCAACGGGGATGCCCTTGCCCTCCTCGCCCATGCCGAGCTTGGCGAGGTCGTCGGCAGCCGCGAAGCAGTAGGTGCTCGTCTCGCTCATGCCGGCGGCACGCAGGGTGGCGCCAATCTTGCGGACACGCTGCTGCTCGACGGAAAGGCCGCCGGCATGGTTGCGGGCCGCGGGAAGCGTGGGCTCGACCTCGGCCATGCCCCAGAGGCGCAGGACCTCCTCGATGAGGTCGGCCTCGCGGATAAGGTCGGGACGGTTGGTGGGCGCGGTCACGGTGAGCACGCCGTCTGCCTGCTCGACCGTGCAGCCGAGACGGGTGAGACAGCGGGCCATGAACTCCTCGGGCACGTCGGCGCCGATGAGGGCGCGGGCGCGCTCGGGACGCAGCGTGATGACGGCGGGCTCCACCTTGCCGGGGTAGACGTCCACGATGCCCGGGCACACGGTGGCGCCGCAGCAGCTCTCGAAGAGGGCGGCAGCGATGTCGGCCACGGCGTCGCAGCCGGCGGCGTCGACCTGACGCTCGAAGCGGATGGACGCCTCGCTCATGAGGTCGAGGTTGCGGCTCGTGCGGGAGATGTGGCCCTTGTCGAAGCAGGCGCTCTCGAGCAGCACGTCCACGGTGTTCTCGTCGATCTCGGAGTTCTCGCCGCCCATGACGCCCGCGAGCGCCACGCCGTACTCTCCCCCATCGGTGATGAGGGCCATATCGGTGGTGAGGGTACGCTCCTGGCCGTCGAGGGTGGTGAGCTTCTCGCCGTCGGCCGCGGCGCGCACCACGATGCTGCGCTTGCCGCCACGATCCTTGAGCTTGCCCAGGTCGAAGGCGTGCAGCGGCTGGCCGGTGAGGAACATCACATAGTTGGTGACGTCGACCACGTTGTTGATGGGACGGCT
Organism: uncultured Coriobacteriales bacterium; assembly: GCA_946530775.1. The sequence continues at coordinate 965 of CAMNAH010000118.1, read as the reverse complement.
GCCGGCGGCGACCACGCGCTTGGCGAGCCACTCGGGGCTGGGGCCGATCTTGACATTGCGCACCACGCGAGCAACGTAGCGGCTGCAGAGGCTGGGATCGGCAATCTCGACCGAGACCAGGTCGGAGGCCTGCGGGCCCTCCTCATGCTGGATGGCAGGCAGCTCGATGTGGGTATCCTCGTCGAGCATGGCGCCCACCTCGACGGCCATGCCCACCATGCTGAGACAGTCGGGACGGTTGGGCGTGATCTCGCAGTCGATCACGGTGTCGGAAAGGCCGCGGTAGTCGGAGAAGTCGACGCCCACGGGCGCGTCCTCGGGGAGCTCCATGATGCCGGTGTGGTCGTTGTCAAGGCCGAGCTCGCGGCCCGAGCAGCACATGCCGCAGCTCTCGACGCCGCGGAGCTTGCTCTTCTTGATCTTGAAATCGCCGGGCAGCACTGCCCCGATCATGGCGACCACCACATGGAGGCCGGTGCGCATGTTGGGGGCGCCGCAGACGATCTGCAGCGGCTCGGGCTTGCCGTCCGCGCCGAGGTTCCTGTTGCCCACATCGACCTTGCAGAGCCACATGTGGTCGGAATCGGGGTGCGGCACGGCCTCGAGCACGTATCCGGTGACGACGTTGTCGAGGTTTGCGCCGACCTTCTCGACGGCCTCGACCTCGGTGCCCGTGCGCACGAACTCCGCGACGAGCTGGGCGGGGTCGTCGGGGATGTCGACCATGGATTTGAGCCACTCATATGAAACGCGCATGATGTTCTCGCTTTCTGCTCGCGCGGAGGATTAGAACTGACGGAGGAAGCGCATGTCACCGGTCATGAGCATGCGCAGGTCGGGCAGGTCGTAGCGCAGCGCCGCGACGCGCTCCACGCCGATGCCGAACGCGAATCCGGTGTACTTCTCGGGATCGATGCCGCAGTAGCGGAAGACGTTGGGGTCGACCATGCCGCAGCCCAGGATCT
>CAMNAH010000117.1 GCA_946530775.1 uncultured Coriobacteriales bacterium | reverse complement strand
CGGAGCTCGAGCAGACCCACTCGGAGCTCGAGCAGACCCACTCGGAGCTCGAGCAAAAGCATGCGGAGCTCTCCCGGAAAGACGCAGAACTTGCGCAGCTCGATAGCGATCTCTCCTCAGCCCAAGCACAGCTCGAGCTTTCGAAGAAGCTCTACGCCGCTGGCCGCATAGATGAGTACTTCGCTGCGCTCGAGAACCCCGAGCTTATGAAGGAGCTGCTCGAGGAGTTCGCGGGTTAGGCATATTCCGCTTCAAACCAATCAAGGCGCCGCGGAGAGAACGCGGCGCCTTGCCTTTACAAAGAATCTTTGATCGTAAACGCTACCAGAGCGGGATACGCTCACCGCAGCCTGTGCACTCATACCAGGCATGGCCATGCTTCTCTCCAGGATCCGGCAGCTCATAGCGCTGTTCGAAAACGTGCGGGATGCCATTTGGGCATCGCCCCATATCGATGCCGAACTTCGTAAGACCCGTGCCATCAAGATCGAATACCTCGTTGTACAGGCAGGTATGGGGCTCATCGAGCGGCAGATCCATGTGCAGGTGCCCGAAGAACCAGCGCTTGTATGCGACGACGCCCTCGATATGCTCCTCGAGCCAATCCGTATACTCATCATGCGGGCCCCAGAACCTCGGATAGCGCGCACGGTAGCGTTCGTACTGCCCCGTGGGCGGGCAGTGCGTGAGCACGTAATCCACTTCGCCGCAGCTTGCAGCAGCAGCGGCAATGCGTTCTCGCTCCGCGGCATCGGGCACCTCCTGCGGCCACCAGCTCCGATGAGGCGTCCGCCAGTCCTTGTCGACGGAATGCCCTCCCCCGCACACGAAGAAGCTGTGCCCGCCTATCTCATAGCGCTCGCCGCGCATAAGACGAATGACATGCTCGCGCACGTGCTGCACGCGCCCGCCGTAGAGCTCCTCTATGGGCAGCGCATCGAGCATGTCGAAGTTCTCGTGGTTGCCGTCGAGGAAGAGTGTGGTCCACGAACGCGATTCGAGCCAGTCGAGGAGCTCCCGCTCCTCCTTGCTCGCAGGGTTGCTCCACACCAACCCGAAATCCCCGAGGATGATGAGGCAGTCATCGCGCGAGAGCGTGCTCGCTACAGCATCGAAGGCACGGATCTTTGCGAAGTCTGTCGAACCGTGCGTATCGCCCGTGAGAAAGACCGCCACCACGCCTCCTGCCGAATAACCTCACATCAGCTAGTCTACAGCGAGGTACCGAGCGTGCGGGCCTTATCGAGGTCTTCCGCCGTCGCATCGCCGTGCACGGTGAGCACGCCCATGCCCTCGAGCCCCAGATACCCGGTGAAGTCGCCCTCATAGGAGAAGAGCGCTCCCGTGTACATGTCGGGGTCGCCCGAGCAGAGGATCATCGCGACCTTGCAAAGGTACGCGGGCTTCTCCGGATATGCCGCAGCATAGAAACGGTCGATGGCGCACTTGAGCTGGCCGGAGAGGCCATGGTAGTAGATGGGCGAGGCGATGACGAGCATCTCTGCCTGGGCGAGAAGGTCGTAGACCTGCTGCATGTCGTCCTTCTGGACGCAGGCGCCGGCACCCTTGCCGTGGCAGTACTCGCAGCCGCGGCAGCCGTGGATGTCGAGCTTGCAGACATCGACGACATCGACCTCATGGCCCGCTTCTGTCGCACCATCCTTGAACGCGGCCACCATCTGCGCGGTGTTGCCCTTGGCACGCGGGCTTCCGTTGAGCACCAGGATCTTCATGGTTGTCTCCCCTCTCTTGCGGTTCTCGTCCATCAGCCTAGCACCTTGGAGTGCGCTTCAAGTCAAGCAAAAGCGGCGCCGGTTTCCCGACGCCGCCTCAGTTCGATTCGGAAATGGTCCTACCAGCCGGGACCGCCCATGCCGCCTCCGGGACCGCCCATCATACCGCCGCCCATCATCATCGACTCGGTGATCTCGTAGACCTGCTCGCCGTTCACATAGACGGTGCCGCCGGTCATCTGGGCGCCGAGGTCGTAGTCGAAGGCGAACTGCGCGCTGATATCGACCGTGCCGCCGTTGATGTAGAGGTAGCCGTTGGAATCGAGCGCGTCGGTGTCGCCCTGCGCCATGCTGATGGCGAGGTTGCCGCCGTTGATCTCGAGCACGGGCGTGCCCAGGCTGTCGCTCTTGTACGAGGCGTTGATGCCGTCATCGGTGGCGTAGACCTCCACGTCGCCGCCGTTGAGCTGCACGATGGTGCCCTCGATGGCCTCCGCGGCGGAAAGGTTGATGGTGCCGCCGTCGACCTGAACGTAGGTGGTGGCGTGGATGCCGTCGTCACCCGCCTGGATGTTGAGCGTGCCGCCGCAGATGTAGACGTAACCAACGGTGTCGTCCTCGTCGTTCTCGGCGTGGATGGCGTCCTTGGGCGTGGTGATGGTGATGGTGCCGTCCGCGATGCGGATGGAGTCGTTGGCCTCGAGCGCGTCCTCGACGCAATCGATTGAAATGGTGCCGCCCGTGATCTTGAGGTCGTCCTTGCAGCTCACGCCGTTGGCGCTGGAGCTGATGGAGAGCGTGCCGGTGCCGTTCAGCACGATGTCGCCGCGCGAGAAGATCACGGCATCGAGGTTGGTCTCGCCGTCGGCGACGAAGGTGCCCGTGGTGGAGAGGCTGTTCTCACCCTGCGTGGTGACGAAGACCTTGTCGGCGGACTTCACGTAGATGGCGGGCGCGTCGCCGTTGGTGATGGTGGCGCCGTCGAGCACGATCTGGACCTTATCGGTGTCCTCTGCCTCGACGATGATCGTGACGTCCTCGGCAGCGCCGGAGATCACGTAGACGCCCTCGTCGGTGATGGTGATGTCCTGGCCGTCGGCGAGCGTGTAGAACGTGGCGCCCGTAAGGTCGGCGTTCTGCGTGAGGTCGCGCTCGGTGAAGAGGTCTGCCGCGGACATCACGCCTCCCGTGGCGCCGGTGAGCTCGGTCACCTGGGCCGTGAAGTTCGTCGCCTGAGTGGTATCCTCGACAACCTCGGCATCGCTCGTCTCGTCGACGACGACCGCGGTCTCGATCTTGCCCTGATCGGCGGTGTCGGCAGTTGCGGTTTCTGCGGTGCCCGAGCAGCCCATGAGCGCAAGCGCGATTCCCAGTCCCGCGATGGTTGCCTTGAGCATGTTCTTGGTCATGTCAATCATCTCCTTCTCCATGACGTTGATGAAGATGATGCCGCATGAACCTAAAGCGAACCCAAAGACCGTACTCGCAAACAGACCGAAGTGCGCGGCCGTGCCCCGTGGTAGGCTAGGCCTATGGATACGGATCTCAGACAGTTTGTGCACGATGCGCTCGCCCGCCACAGCATCGCCGATTGCGGCATCATCGACCGCGCGGAGGACTTCCCCGCCGTCGCGCACGATGAGCGCGAGGCGCCCTATGCCGTGGACGATAAAGGCAATGAGTTGCTCGATATGCTCGTGAGCATTACCGATGAAGACGATGAGCGTATGCTCGCGTGGGCGCGCGTGCCCGCTGGCGCAGACGTTCTCGGCATCGGCATCGACCTTGCGTCTACCGACGACTTCCTCGAAGACAATCGCGGCAACCGCTTCTCCCGCCTGCTCTTCACGCCTGCGGAGAAGGAGCTCATCGAGCAGACGGAAGGGTCCGTGCCTGAACGCCGGGCTATGGTCTTCTCGGCCAAGGAAGCCGCGTTCAAAAGCACGGCCGCGCCGCTTCGCCGCTGGTACGACGCGCATGACGAGGAGCTGTTCTTCGAGGCGATGGACTTCGAACTCCGTGCAGATGGAACCGCGGGCGGGCATGACCGCCCGCGGCGCGGCAACCGCGCGGACGGCGCGCTCGAGGCGCTGGGCATCGAGCGCATCGAAACTTCATTTACCAGCTACAAGGGCATGATCTTCTGCATCGCGGTCGCCCTCAAGCGAACGGGAGGCATGTGATGGCGCATGTGGGAATTGCAGTGGGCGCCGCCATCATCGCGGCTAGCTAGTGGCGATCCCTCGCTACGCAGCTCCAAGCATCCCGAGAATCGCATCCACCGTCTGTTCCTGCTGCTCCTCGCTCGAGATAGTCGCCGTGCCGTCTCCGGCCTGCTCGCCGTAGTTGCCGAACTGCGCGTGGTTGCCGCCCTCGATGGTGACCTCGACCAGGTCATCGGGCAGCAGCTCGCCAGACTCGTCGAGACGCTCGCGGCGAACCACGCCATCTTCGGAGCCCGTGATCTGAACTGCCGTGCCCTCGTAATCCGAGAGGTCGGTGTTGGGATACGATGCCAGATACACGATGCCATCGAACTCGTCGGCATGCTTTGCCAGGTATTCGCTTGCCGCGACACCGCCCAGCGAGTGGCCGCCGAGCAGCCAGGTGTCGATCTCGGGGAACTCCGCGGCAACGCCTTCTGCCGCATCGATGTCGAG
>CAMNAH010000116.1 GCA_946530775.1 uncultured Coriobacteriales bacterium | reverse complement strand
GGCCAGCGGCGTCGGCGCCAAAGGTGGAGGCGTGGAGCATGAGGGGCAGCTCGTCTTCAACGGAGAGCTTGGCCGCCCAGTCGGCTGCGCGCTCCTCGACAGGCAGGCGCCAGTCCTCGAAGGGATCGAGCTCGCCGTTGTCGTTGAGATCCTTGAATGCGTAGCCATCGGCCTCGATGAGCTTGAGGCCGGAATCCTTGCTGTAGGATAGCGTGGCGCCGCCTTCCTGGGTCACGAGGACATACGATCCCATATCCTCCTCGGACCACTTCTTGGCAGCATCGCCGCTGCCTTCCTCGGGCTCCTGGCCGCCGTCTGCGGGCGCCGCGCCGCCGTTGCATGCAGCGAGCATGCTGGCTGCCGCCGCAGCAGCGCCGGCCTTGAGGAAGTTCCTTCTCGTGAGCTTAGCCATGTTCTCCTCCTTGGTGCCCTGACGGGCCGCTCTCTCCTGTCCGGGGATTCCCGGTTTTCCGAGCAGAGCGTACGCGCGGAGATAAGGCCGTGCCGAATCTGTCGCAAACAGCGCGAAACTGGCATCGAACGACATGACGAAGACCGTGAGCGCCCTCGGTCGAGAACCCATTTCTCCGCACGCCGCCCTCATGTAGTATCTAAATGGGAAGAATCTTTATGCAGGGGGAAGCATGTATCGGATCCTGGTATTCGAGGACACGCCCGAGGAGGCCGAGGCGCTGCTCGGCCATATCAAGCGCTACGGTGCCGAGCATGGCGAGCAGTTCCAGACCACCTGGGAGCGCTCCGCCATCACGTTGGGCGAGGATTCTCCGCGCGCCGACCTCATCTTCATGGACATCGAGATGCCGGGCGTCACCGGCATGGACGCTGCCACGCTGCTGCGCACCTTCGATTCCGTGACCCCCATCATCTTCGTGACCAACCTCGCCCAGTTCGCCGTGAAGGGCTACGAGGTCAACGCCCTCGATTTCATCGTCAAGCCCGTGAGCTACGGCGCGTTCTCGCTTCGCATGGCGAAGGCGCTGCGCGTGATGCGCGAGAACCGCGGATCCTCCATCGTCGTGAAGACCCGTGGCGGCATGGAGATCCTCCACGTGGAGGGTATCACCTATATCGAGGTCATGAACCATGCCCTCACCTACCATCGCACGGACGGAGAGCCCGTGGTGACCCGCTCCACCATCACGGAAGCCGAGGAGATCCTGGCCGACAAGCCGTTCGTGCGCATCAACAAGAGCTTTTTGGTGAACATGCGCCATATCGCCAGCGTGCACGGCCAGGAGGTCGAGCTCTTCTCGGGCGAGGTGCTGCCCATAGGCCGCTCCATGCGCAAGGCCGCGGTCGAGAGAATAGCCGCGTACCTAGGATCGATGGGCTAGGCCGCATGGGCGAGTTGAGCGCATTCTCCCTGATAGGACCCGCTTGGATGCTGGTCCAGATCATCGTGCCCGTGTTCGCGCTCGCCGCCCGCCTGCCGCGCCGCGGGCTCCCCCGCGCAGCCGAGGGGCTCGTGCCCGTCGTCGTGATGCTGCCCGCCTGGCTGTTCCTCGTGAGCCGCTGGAGCTATTTCGCGCCCACGGATGTCCCCGAGACGCTCATCACCTTCGCGCTCATCCTCGGGCTCTCGCTCGTGGCCGTCGCCGTCGTGCACCGCGTCTCCATCTGGACGGCGCTCTTCTGCGCGTCGGCCGGCTACACCATCCAGAACATCTACTCGAGCACCTCCACGCTCGCCGGCAACCTCGCCGAGCTTGCCGGGGCGCACGAGGCATACGCCGCGCACATCCTCGTCTACGAGCAGATCGTCCTCGTCATCGTATACGCCCTCTGCTTCGTGCTGTTCGTGCGCAGGATCTGGGAGGCACGGCTCGAGCTCGTCGAGGACCGCCACATGGTGATCGCGTTCGTGGGCTGCCTCTTCGCGGTCATCGGCTTCGACGTGCTCATCAAGGGCGCGCGCACCGAGGGCCTCTCGCTCGGGCTCTGCGCCGCGATGCGCGCGGTGCACATCGCCTTCTGCGTCTTCCTGCTCTACTTCGACTACCGTACGCTCTCGCGCAGCCGTATGGAGGCCGAGGCCGCGGTCAACCGCCATATCATCAGGGAGCGCGAGCGCCAGTACGAGGAGAGCCGCCTTACCATCGACGCCGTGAACCAGCGCATGCACGATATCTGCCACAGCGTGGCCACGAGCGCCGTCGAGATGGGCGCCACCGGAGACCCGCGCGTGGACGAGCTCATCTCGCAGGTCATCGATGAGGTGCGCCACTACGACACCGTCATCAGCACGGGCAACGAGCCCCTCGACACCGTGCTCACCGAGAAGGGCCTGGTGTGCGAGCGCGAGGGCATGCGCCTCTCCCCCGTCGCCGACGGCGCGGCGCTTGCGCATCTCGAGCCTGCGGAGACCTACGCGCTGGTGGGAGGCCTTATCGACACGGCCGTCGAGGCGCTGCGCGGCGTGGACGATCCCACGCTCAAAGACATCACGCTCTCCATCCGAGCGCGCGGCGGCATGGCCGTCATCCACCTCGAGCACTTCATGGGCTCCGAGGCACCGCGGGGGCTCGCCCGCACGGCGCGGCTCATCATCGAGCGCTACGACGGCACCCTGGCGGAGACCGTCGAGGACGGCATCAGGAGCCTGACGGCGACGATTCCCGTTTGACCTACTTGTCCAGATAGTTCATGTTGAGCGGCGCGTTCGAGAAGAACAGCACCTCGACGTCCTCGTCGCCCGCACCATGCTCCATCTCGACGCCCTTCTCCCACCAGATGAAGTCGCCGGGCTCGAGCACGCAGTCATCGCATACGAGCGTGCCCTTGATGACGTAGATGCCGTGCGCGCAGTCGTGCGTGTGCCAGGGGATCATGCAGCCTGCAGGATAGATGAGCTTCTTGACGATCATGCCCGTATCGGGGTCGGTAATGTAGGGTCGCTGGTACATGAGCTTCTTGTTGCGCGAGTTCACGTGACCGTACTGGGTCATGTCCTCCTCGGCCGCACGGAAGATGGTGACGCCGTCCTTTGCCATGGTTACCCCCTTGTTAAACCGCTGCATCATCTGCGAGAACAACGGGCCCTCCGCCCGCCCGCGGATGCGCGCTCCTGCTAGCATCCCGATTGTAACCCCGCACGCAAGGAGGCATGCATGCTCGACGAGAACCTTTCGCTGGATGAGGTCAGGGAGTTCTTCGCCAACGACCACTTCGCGATGGACGCCTGCAAATGCACGGTGCTCGAGGCAGCCCACGGCCATGCCGTCTGCGCCTTCGATATCGAGCCCGTGCATAGAAACGCCCAGGGAAACGTCATGGGCGGGGCCATCTTCACGCTGGCGGATTTCGCGCTGGCCGTCGCCTGCAACGTGGGCGAGAACCCCACCGTCGCCGTGAGCAACACCATCGAGTACTTCTCGGTTGCCAAGGGATCGCGCCTCATCGCCACCGCGGACGCCGACAAGAGCGGCCGCTCGCTGGGCTTCTATACGGTCGACGTGGCCGACGACCTGGGCACGCACGTTGCCCGCATGACCGCCACCTGCTTCAGGAGGGCGTAGCGCGCAGCCCCTATACCAGCTGCAGCGACAGCGCGATGAGGATCTGGCCGATGTAGTAGAGCGTCAGGTTGAGCATGCGGCGCTTGAACTGCGGGTTTCCTCCGAAGGTGTTCAGGATGAGGATGATGTCGCTCACCAGGAAGAACACCGCGCCGAAGAAGAACACGAGCGCCTGGCGCCCGATATGGTTGAACAGCGCCGAGAGGGCGAGGCAGTTCAGGATGACGACGATGCCCACGTAGACGACGCCGATGGCCTTGAGGGCGCCCGGTGCCTCGATCTTGGTGAAGGTCCAGCGCATGATGAAGACCGTCGCCACCGCGCCCACGATCACGAAGAGCCAGGGAATCGCGGCGCGCGGCCACACGGCGATGGTGTAGAGCACGTGCCCGATCAAAAACACCACGGTGCCGGCCGCGAAGATGGCCTTGTCCCAGCGCTTATAGACATAGCGCAGGTTGAGCAGGACATCGGCTATGGCGCCCACGGCAAGGCCTGCGACGACGAAGCCCCCGAAGCGCCCGTCAACGGTTCCGAGGCTTCCCAGGATGCCCAGTATGACGAAGCAGAGCGATGCGGCGCCCTTCAGGACGACACCCGGAACCCACATCTCGCGGTACTCGGCGATGATGAAGGCGGCCAAGAGGATAAGGCAGAGCACGGCGAGCCAGAGATGGGACATGGTATCACGCTCCCTTGCTGCAGGTATTCGACCTCGATTCCAAGTTTAGCGTGTTGACGGCGTGACCAGCGCACGTATCCGCCAGCGGCAGCGCGGGGACGTGCTACAATCGCTTCTGCGAAGCGGGCCCAGGCGACCGCGGGTGCGACTCGTCGCACATGAGGAAAGTCCGGGCTCCACAGGGCAGGAAGCAGGTTAACGGCCTGGCGGGG